>JAYVHY010000089.1:0-49573 GCA_043770615.1 Armatimonadota bacterium
GTCTTTGCCGAGCGAACATTCCAATTCCCGAGTTCGCCCGAAATTTCGAGTGTTCCGTTGTCTTCGGGAAAGCCGAAGACAATTGGAGGCTGTTGATCAGAAAAAGATAAGCAAATCCATTCGACCTTTGGGGTTGGAATACCATCCCGAACACTTCCTTCTTTCCACGAAAGAAAGGGGCTCCCGGTGGACTTTAGCTTGAGGTCAATCCCGGCAGGAAAATACATGGATATTCCACAATCCCACAAGTCAAACCGAATTTTTGATGGTTTCCCTACCCCTCCGTCGGTCATGATCACCTGGCGGTTTGGATTGGTGGCGACCGGATTCCAAATCTTTAGGGGTGTCGGAAACGAAAATCGGTCGCTACCCGGGTATGTCGCCTTGAACCCGACTTGAGAGACTTCAAAGCCAGGAACATTTGGCGTTTTGGTGTAGCCGAAACGACCGAAGCCATCCTGTCCATTGCATATGGTCGGACTAATTCCGAGACATGCCAAGAAGAACAAAACCGAGCCGCTTGGTTTGCTGAGAATAGAGCAAACCAAACTCCGGCTTATTCGTACCGACCCGATAGCCGAGCACAACGTTATAGTCAACAAAAGAATTACCACTGTACCGATTTAATGTGTATTGATACCCTACCCGCCAAAGGTTGGCAATTCGGTATGAAGTGTCAGCAAAAAGACTCAAAGTGTTCTGATCGAGACTCTGAGAGGTCAAAAAACTACCCGCAAACTTTTGATCATCATAAAACAATTGTGAACTCAGCCGGTGAAAGCCAAACGCTAATTCGGTGATTCCATCCTTCGCATAATCGTAGGTGAACATAGAAGTGAACTTTGTTCCAAAGGGTTTTGAGTAGGAGAGGGTGGCGGTCGAAGCAAATGGAGTAGGAACATTACTGCCTGCGAATTGACTGAATGTGAGTCCCGCCGAAACCGTGCCACCAGATCTGTCTGTTCCAAACTGCCTGGATAGAAATCTTAAGCGTGCGCCGAGGCCGCTGCCGGTCGATGTTGCCGACTGAGAATATGTGGCATTAAGACCGTAGTACATGTTCCACGGCAGCTTGCCCATCTTTATGGGGTCTTTTTCCATAACCAGGAAGTAGTCTTGTCGGTTGATTGCCGTCGTACCATTTAGAGATCGCAAGGCTGTTCCTGAAATTGAGGTTTGCAATCCTGGCTGATATCGGCTAATCGAAGCGGTGCTGATAATGCTCTTGGTCTGTGGAGAGTCAATTGCGAACGACGCGGTCGTGTTGTCGTCGATTTTCGTAAACTGCCGCAAACCGATATTATAGTCATCGCGTCCAATTCCCGAAAAAGTAAATCTGCCATCACCATTTGAACGGTTCCAAGATTGTTCGTAGTCAAAGAAGACTCCTCGATTAGTGCTGAATCCACGACCAAACGACTGTCCAGTGCTAAACCGAATGGCATTGGATTGATTGCGTTCCAAGGATAAATAGTATGGGATGTTTAGCCCAAACTGATTGTTGTTGAACGAGACGTATTGCTCGGTTGGAAACTGACTCTGCATTCCCAAAGTGTCGAGACGATAGAGTTGTTGAGAGAATATCTTTGATTCTCCAATATAAAAAGTTGCACGCTGAAATTGAATTTCTTTTCGACTAACAACCGTCATTCTCTTTGCGGTAATCCGGACCGTCGTATAGTCTTGATCCTTTTCCGACTTGACCTCAGGTTGGGTTGCGGCGATAATCCCATCTCGAATAGGCACATAGTCGAATACATCTGGCCGGGCGGGCTGGCTAGGAATTGAAATGCCAGTTTTGGAGATCGCAACCACAGTCGTTCGCTTGGAAGATTTGCTTAACTCATACTTTTCGGATTCGGGATTAAGCTGCTCAAAAATAAATTGTCCTGCAACGTACCTGACCCGATCGATTGGCAGGTTGTCTATTTCGGTGACGCCATAACCTTTTTGGGAGCGGAGGTCTAAGTAGAGGTAGGAGAAATTATGCTCTTTGCCTCCGACTTTGAGGACCACGCCTCGCGCCCGAACGATTTGGGCATCATAGAGATATTGAAGGTCGTCGGCTACAAGTTGGCGGTCCCGAAACTGAAACTTAACGCCATGACCTACACCGGATGCGGTCGCAATTTTTTTGGCGAAAGTGTATTCCAATGACCCAGTAGCTGATAGTTCAATGTAGTCATTGCTGGACGAAAGTTTTGAACGATCAGTGACGAACTCAACTTCCATAATCGAAGGGCTCGATTGATTTTGAAGGGTGGCAGCTGTTATTCGAGCAATGCCGGGAATGCTACCGGCAACCAGTACAGAGCGCGCAATTCCACTTGTTGTAGTGACAATGTTCTCTCTAAATTTTCCCAATGTTGAACTGAGAACAACTTGAGTACCGTCAGGGACGTTGCTACCGTTGCTGTTTCTGACGTAGAGAGTAATTGCGATCGAGCTTCTTCCGTCCGCAACTGCTTCACCCGGAAAGGCCTGAAGCTGAATATTAATTGTGGCTGCATTGCAAATGCTTGTTGCCGCTAGTCCGAGAGCAAGAATTAACCCCCGCGAAATTTGCTTGGACATTACCAAATATTGTATAGCCAAAACACAAAAAAGCCTGCGAATATCGCAGGCTTTTTTTGTACTTAGATTGCCTTATCTGATGACAATGATCGGAGTGATCTTTCTCACTCGTTCGCCATCGGCGCCTTCAGCAACAATCTCGGCTCGGTAGGTACCAGGAGCTACTGATCGATTGGCTTGGTCTTTAAGGTTCCAAACCACTTCGTTCTGTCCTGCCTTATCGGCTCGGCCCGAACCGATTACCATGACTTCTCGTCCGCTTGGACCAAGGATTCTAACAGTCGTCGTAGCATCGGAACCGAGGGTGTAGTTCAATCGTACAGATTGACTTGGACCCTTGCTGGTTGATGTGACCACTACGTTGCCAATGATCGCCTTCGAGACATTTCCAGCTTCAATTTGAATCTTGAACTCACGAGTCAAGTTTGCTTCGGCTTCGAATGTGTAACCAGATACCTTTCGGAGGTCTCTCGTTTCGCCGGTCGCAACATCTACCAACTTCACTCGTACATTCTTTGGAATGGTAGAGAGATTTGGCCATGTCACCGTTACCGGGCCAGCTTGACGAGAATCAACTTTAACCTTGAATTCTTGTCTTCCGCTGACTCCGCTCAAAGCTTGAGCAAGTCTCGTTGAGTTACCGTCTACTAGCTGATCGACTGACAAGCTAAGGGCATCTTTGACCGGAGCCATTGGTGGTTCATAGACTCGGAGCGATTTAGCATTGGCAGCACTGGAAGCTACACCAAGATAGTTTTGAGAGTCTGCCGAGTTGCTGCTTCGCGCTGCAAGTTGGAGTCTCCATTGCTTATCCGTTTGCTGCCAAGGTGTCGACGTATCCTTTTGACTTCGAACATTGAGTTGGAAGACTGGCGGGAACCGGATAACAACATCCTGTGAAGCGAAGACGAAAATCCAATAGCCTCGTTGCGGCTCAACTCGGTCCACAGTCTTTTGGATAAATCCATAGTTCTGTGTTCCAGTATCCCAGTATGCGAGGGAGCCACTAATTAGTCCTTGTTGAACCAACTGAGTATAGGTGTACGATTGGTTCGGATTGGTGTTACTTGCACCAACGATTTCTCCAAGTTGGAAGGACACATGATATGGGTTACCAATCAAGTTCCAGCCTGGCTTGAGTGAAATAAGCGGCGGCCCATCATCGGTTAGATGGAAGTCATCCGGTGCACTTGGGTTACCACCCAAAGTTCGGTTGGTTGTACCAATTTTTGATACGACCCATGTTCCATGGCCTCTTTCAGGTCCAGTTGAAACCAAGTAGCCTTTTTGAACAGGATCCCAAACAAACGCTTGGTAATCTGCATCCGGGACCAGGCCAAGGATTGTCTCCCACGTTGGAGATTCGAATGTCCAAGGTGAAGTGATCAAGTTTGCATCATTTCTAAGAATCAACTTTGGTTGAGATACAACTTGAATTGTGCCAGTCAAGGTCTTTTGAGGACCCGGAGTTGGCGTAATTCTTACTTGGTATGTCATTTCGCCCGCGGCAAACGAATCTGCCTGAACGGTGAAGTCAACAAATCCTTGTTTTCTCGGTTGAATGTTATTGATAGTCTTAATGGATCCACCAATTGCGGTCAAACCATCAGGAAGTAGAAGCTCAACTCGAACATCTTGCAATGGCAATTCTTGATCAATTGTCGCAAATCCTCGGTTGTTATCGACCCAAACTCGAACAGGGAACGGATTTTGTGCAAACTGGTTTGCATCTCCGGCTTGCAGATTGAGGACCTTTGGCGTATCGACGACTACCGAATAAGGTCGACCATAGGATGCATCGCCCCAGGTTGATCGATAAAACGCATTAATCGTTCGCTTTCCACCTGCCGCAACCAGTTGCGGGTTCCATGTTTGAATATAAGCATCGTTTCCTTCAAAACCTACGTCTGATATAGGCTCATTAAAGATGAAGTTTGGAAACGCATTGCTATCTGCTCCACTGGCCCACCCTAGGAGAAAGTTAGCGTTTCCGATAACGAAACCATCGGTAGGAGTTTGGCTCTGCGAAGGATCGTTGAGATCAGTCGTAGCCGGATCTTGAGAATTCATGACCTGAATACCCACGCCGTTTGGTTGGTTAAAACTAAAGTTCACTGATCCCGGATAGTTGGACGGATCTAGTGATCGTGAGAATCGATGTTCGGTACGAGGCGGCTTAATGCCAGGTACGGTTACATAGGTTCCTTGCGAAACTCCGGGAGGAGCCAAAAGTCCAGGTCCTGCACCTCGAGTAGCAAATGCGGTTTCGCTAAACAAAGAAACGGTTGATCCAAATCCGAGGCCAATTTGGTGGCTAGCGGCTGCGTCTCGATTTGTGAGAACCCAGTTGACTCGTGCAGAGTCGGCTACCAAGTCAATTCGGCAGTCAATCTGGACATTGCCATTTTGGGTACGAGCAAAGAAATAGGAATCGGACAGCCCTTTGAATGCAGTTGAAAAACCATTGGCGCCAAAAAGGGTGGTAGTAGTATCCTCGGTAACGATGGCATAAGCTGATGTGCCCATGACTCCGCTGACATCACTTGTCGGATCGACTCTCATGCCCCATGTGAATCCCATTAGGTTATCCACATCGGAGTGAATGGTTCCGGTAACTCCGGCGCCAAAGCCAATGCGGCCACGAACATTCCCAGTTATTGCGGCACCAAAACATCCCGAAGGCATGTCAGCGACACCGTTGTAAGCAAACGTTCCCGAGATTCCCATCGAACATGCAAATATTGGTGATACGAGGGAATAACAGTTGTAGTCAGCCGAGAGACGTCCTGTAGTGGGGCCTACACAGATGTCAGTGTAGTCAGCACTTGCGCCGGCGGCGAATGCAGAAATTAATGCTACGGATAGCAGGTTATGATTAAAACGAAACTTGCTCATAAGAAAGGCTTAGTTCGAATAGAAGGTCGGACCCCGCAGAAGGTTCCCTCTGCGGGGTATTTTTTTTATTAGAGGGACGGTGGTGGCGGTGGGCTACCAGGTCGGTTCAGTTGATTTGCAGTACTGAAGATATATCGATCTCCGGTAAATACATCTGGAACTGGACCAGGGACGTCTCGAACATTTCGAGCACCAATTCTCCAATAGAGTTTGTTGGCGGTTCGAATTGCCGATGGTAATGCAGGATCGTTCAAGTCAACTGGATCTGAAGCCAGCGTTCCAGCATCTCTTCTTTGGAAGAGCACTTTCTTGAACGTTGTCGACTTCGTGAAGTTGAGCGTGCTCGATACATGCAGGATGTACTCAAACGTTTCGTCGTACTGAGGGTTTACAACCGAATTGAATGTAAATACCTGTGGCGACGACATGGTCGAGTTTGTTGACGGAGCAACTAGACCAGCTGCAGCAATTGGAGTTGCGAACCCTTGAGTCGCAGTTCTGTCGCTAACGAAGAAGCAAAGTTGCCCTCCGGTACCGGTCGTTCCAGTTGTAGCAGT
Source organism: Armatimonadota bacterium (assembly GCA_043770615.1). Classification (GTDB taxonomy): domain Bacteria; phylum Armatimonadota; class Fimbriimonadia; order Fimbriimonadales; family Fimbriimonadaceae; genus Fimbriimonas. Next base: position 6,027 of record JAYVHY010000089.1, read on the forward strand.
TGTTCCAGTAGTTGTTCCAGTAGTTGTTCCTGAGCTTCCCGTTCCAAGGTCTGACTGCTGGAGAGCAAACACAAGCTGAACTTGGTATTGGTACGGTCGTCCCGCAATAACACCACCAACAGCCGCATTCGTTACCTGTGCTTGACCATTACAAACCGTAAGATCATTCGGAGGAAGAACCGTGTAAGTTACCGACCTTGTTTGACTATTATCAATGGCGGTCGTGTTCTGCCCCGAAACACTTACAGTAGCGGTATCCAATAGGTCATTCCTGAACAATTGCCATGACTGGCGAATTGAGTTGCCTTTTGCAAACGCATTTGGCTTCCAAGAAACCTTTACAGAAGGTCCGTTTGTAGGGTCATTGTATGCTTCAGATAATGGCGTTGCAATTGCATCACCATGGCTTCCGCCACCAACAAGGAACGCTACCAAACCAACAACCAACAGAGTCGTAACGAATCCGCTAGGGCTGGCGTGTGATTTCGGTCGCATTACAACCGAGTTTCCTTCTGGTGAGAATCCGGGAGCAATCACTGGCACATCAAAAATGGCTCTTACTTTGTCTCCTGGTTGAATTCCTAGCTCTGCTCGAGTAATTTTGATCGTTGACCGTTGTGCTCCAGTCTCAACCAATTCACCACTAGCGACTTGCTGTCGACCGCGAGTAATGATAACTCGCATGCCTTGAGTAAATCCTGTCTGCGTTCCACTATTAATGAGAGCAGTCGTTACACTGGCGCTCAATACTGTTCCTGCAGGCAAAGATTGTGAACTAATTTGACTTACCGCTAGCGCGGCAGCTTGACTCAATGCATCATTAATGAGTGTTTCGTCTGTTACATCACCTGATCGAACAATCGAAGATGCTGAAACAGCGGCACCATTAACTGGCAAACCTGATGCTACGTCGTAGCACACGGCTCGGATCGAAACTCGAGCTTGTTTACCGGCACCAGATTTATCAATCCGGTAATCGGCAACTTCTCCCGTTACCACTGTCTGAACTTTCATTTCGTTTGCGACTCGCAAAACGTTTGTAATGTCCGGAAGTGGCTGAGAGAGCCCTAACCCCTCTACGACTCTAGCAACCGTTTGAGTTGCTTGAACATCGTATTTTCCTGTTCGCGAAAGACTTGCGGAAACTGCGTTTGCGGCTTGTGTGCCGAAATTTGTTCCCTTAGCTTTCTTATTGACGAAATCGACGACCGCCCAACCTGGCAAGCTTCTCAACTGGGCATTTGCCCGTGTAGCTAGTCCCAGCAACATGTACGGAAGTACAAGAGCTGCAACTAATACGTTGCTGATTACTTTGCCTGGCAAAGTTGCGATGAACCGTCTCACTTTGACGTCTCCTCCATAGCTGACTCGAATCTGCGGGCATTAGCCGCGACAGATAGAAATCCATTATATGCCGAAATGTTACTTTTCAGCACAATTTCTTCTCTCGCAGAATTACCCATATCCCTCTTTTTGAATTCCTGACACCTTTACAGGCAAAAACCTTCCCTTGATGACAGGTTCGAGGATTATATCATGAAAAGTCTCAGGAAACTACAAGGGAGATGCCCCATCTTTTCCCTTCTTGCAACAAATTTTCAAGAGTTTCGTCTTTTGAGGCATCCGTATTGATCACCGAATCGGCAAATGCATTGGCCACTTTTGAATCTAATTGCCAGGAAATTTGGTCATATTTTGGTGCGTCCCCGTATCTTTCCCTTAATCTAAGATTTTGAGTTTCAGGGGAACATTTTGCTAACCAGATTGCGTCAAATGATGTTTGCAGGCATGTTTCGAACAAGATTGGGATCTCGTAAACCGTTGCCAAAGACTGTTCAATTTCGCCTGCGATCACTGGATGCATAATCCGATTGACTGCTCGACGATTACTGTCGTCCTGGGAAATAAGCGATTTAAGAATGACCGGCGAGATGGATTCAGTCGTGGAAAAGTGACTCATCAGCTGCTCTTGAACAGAATTATCCCAAAGGACGTCACGAGCGACTGCGTCGGCACTAAAAGTAGAAATGCCCCGTTCCCGGAGCATTTGCATAATGGTGGACTTTCCCGAAGCGATCCCGCCAACGATGGCTATTTTCATGCTTATCAATTAGATTGGCAAGAATCTTCGGGAATTTGTTCTATTCAGGATCGGAATTTTTTAGAAGACCCTTCAACATTCCCAGTCGCTCGCCGATCGTAGCACCGCCAGTAGCCGTACCTCGTCGAGAATCGTCTGAGTCGTCGTTTTGTCGTCGTCTGCCGCTCTTGTTGCCGCCAGGGCCGGTTCGAGGCTTACGATACTCTTCCTCCATACCGTATCCACCTGCAGGGCGAGGACCGCCTTCTCCAGGATTCAAGGCACGCATCGAAAGCACCATTCGCCTTTCATCAGCTCTCAAGTCAATGATTTGGATTTCAACTTCTTGATCCTCGGCAATAACTTCCTCTGGCTTCTTGATTCGTCGGTAGCTGATTTCGCTCAATGGCAAGAATGCTTCCGCACCCTCTTCAAGCTTAACGAAAGCTCCCGCAGGAACCAGTCGCCCAATCTTAACCATCATCTTTTGACCAATCTTATAATTTGATTTGATCAAATTCCATGGATCAGGCAAGACTTGTCGGTGACCCAATGATATCTTGCCAACATTTTGGTCAAGTCGAAGAACCATAACTGGAATCTCTTGACCTTCCTTGAAAATTTCCTTTGGATGACTGATTCTCGCCCAGCTCATTTCTGAGATGTGGAGCAAACCATCAACTCCGCCAAGATCGATAAACGCACCGTAGTCGGTCAATCTTCGAACGGTTCCAGTTAGCGTATCGCCAACCTTAATGTTCTTAAAGATTTCGTCCTTGGCTGCGCCTCGGGTCTCTTCTTCAGCTTGTCGGTTCGAAAGAACAACTTTCTTTCGCTCTCGCTCAAGCTCAATTACCTTTAGGGTTAGCGTTTGTCCAACAAACTTGTCAATGTTTCGGAGCTTGCCGTTTCCAACGTGGGTAGCCGGGACAAATCCTCGAACACCCACATCAACAACGAGTCCGCCCTTGACTCGATCCACAACCATTGCATTGATCGGACTTCCGTCTTCGAATGCCTTGATAATTCGATCCCATTGCTCTTCAAACTCGGCTCGCTTTCGAGATACCGTCGGATTCCCTTCGGATCCAGTTGGGTTCAGAACCACAACTTGAAGCTTGTCGCCAGGTTGAACAAATCCAATTGCGGTGGTTGGATTCTTGTCGCTCAATTCACTGAGAGGAATTACTCCCTCGGCTTTGGTTCCAAGATCAACAAAAACTCGATCATGTTCGACCTGAATAACAGTCGCTTCAATTCGGTCGCCCTTATTAAGTCGCTTGTAAGTTGAATCCGAGTTTGCGACTGCTTCGCCACCCTCAAGCGCGTTCATGTACTGCTCGAACAGGTCACCGTCATCAGCGGTTGATACTCCGTCAGCAACTGCCGCAGGTTCAACTACTGGTGCGACTGCAACAGGTTCTGCGACCGGAGCTACGGGTGTTTCTTCAACTACCGGTGTTTCGGTTGGTAAGGCGGCTTCTGGTGCTGGTTCAGCATCAATCGTCGGTTCTGGTGTCTCGGGAGCAATTTGCTCGGGGGTCTGGGCGTCGGACACGTCAGCTGGCATTACATCCGGCTGCTGAGCATCGGTATCGCTCATAGGTGCCTGGGTCTCGTCAATGGTCATAAATCTCTCGGATAAGGCGCAATGGGGCGCGAACCATAACTTTACCTTATTGGTTCAAGAGAAGGGAAGGTTACCGGTGGGTCCAAGCTTTAAGATTTCCATAAAGATTGCGATAACTTTCGTGGTATCGATCGTAATTCAAATCGCTTGGTCGAACAGTGTCTTTTACTTTGACCGTCTGCTTACATGCAGTCGAAACTGAATCCCAAACCCCAATTCCAACTCCGGCGAGAATTGCCGCGCCAAACGCTGGACCCTCGTCGATTTCCAATCGGTTGCAAGGAACATGAAAACAATCTGCGATCATTTGAACCCAAAAATCACTTTTACTGCCGCCTGAAGTCACATTAATCGAGTCGGCTGACGCTCCTAAACTTCGGAGCAATTCATAACCGTCGAGCAAGCCGAACGTGATCCCTTCAAACACTGCTCGGCTCATGTCATTTTTGGTTGTCGATAACGACATTCCTGCGAATGCCCCTTTGGCCAATGGGTCATTGTGAGGACAACGTTCGCCCGCTAGATAAGGCAAAAATGTGACTCCATTGGCTCCAGGATGGGATTTCATTGCCGACATCGAAATCTGGTCGTACGATTCTCCTGGACAAAATACGTCTCGGTACCAACGCAAAGCGCCACCACAACTGAGCATAACTCCCATCGCATGCCAGGATCGATTGGCGTGGCAAAAAGTATGCGCTGCACCCTTCGAGTCATAGGACGGATTGCTGATAGACGTAAAGACAACTCCACTAGTACCCAAGCTGACTGAAATTGTTCCCACATCAACGGCGCCAGTTCCAACTGCCGCCGCGGCTTGATCTCCGCCCCCAGCAACAACCGGAATTCCAGCGGCTAAGTATGGGAAACTCTTGGTAACTCCAGTAACTTCGTCAGACTCGAAAACTCTTGGAAAAATATCGCTTGGCAATCCAAGACTTTCCATCATCGAAGCCGACCAAGCTCGCTTAGGAACGTTTAGCATCCCGGTTCCGCTTGCGTCGCTCACGTCGGTCGCTTTCTCGCCGGACAGCATCATCCGGATGTAGTCTTTGGGTAGGAGAACGGACTTCAGCCGCTTGAAATTTTCTGGCTCGTTATTCTTTAGCCAGAGGATTTTGGGCAATTGGAATCCTGTTAGCGCTGGATTGCATGTGATTCGCATCAGTTCGTCTCGACCAATTATCCTTTCAATTTCCTGGCACTCCTCAACGGTGCGCTGATCATTCCAAAGCAAAGCCGGACGGATTACTTCATCGTTGGAATCGAGAAAGACAGAGCCGTGCATCTGTCCGGTAACTCCAATTGCGTCTACTTTAGGTTCACCAAGTTCAGTCAAACACTTGACAATCCCGTTCCACCAATCAGCCGGGTTTTGCTCAGTCCACATCGGTTGAGGGGTCAGCATGGGATATTCTGCGCTCGCTTGTTTCAGCAAATTCCCGTTCTCGTCCACGAGAATTACTTTGCATCCCGAAGTACCAATGTCGATTCCAAGCAGTCTTGCCACATTAAAAGGATAGCGCGAAAGATACACTCATGGATAATGCGGCGATCGGTAATTGATGTTGGTTCAAATTCGGTACTCCTTCTGGTTTCGGAACTAGTCGATAGGACTTGGGTACCAATCTGCGAAGAAACCGCGGTGACTGCGCTAGGCGAAGGTACCAAACAAACCGGGCAACTCAGCCAGATCGCCATGACTCGAACATTATCTGCCGTTCGGAGGTTCGTTTCGAGGGCTGAACAACTTGGATGCCCCTCAACACTAACCGCGGCGACCATGGCGGCGAGAATCGCTACGAATTCTTCCGATTTCCTTGATTTGGGAGCCAAGCAAGGCACGCCTATTTTGATTTTGAGTGGAGAACAAGAAGCTCAGCTCGGTTTCGAATCGGTTGTTAACGACCCACTTTTTGCCAAACATTCTCGAATTTCGATTCTTGATCCGGGCGGACAAAGCACGGAGGTCGTGATTGCGGATAAAACGACCAAAGGATGGGAAATCCTGTTTAAACAGAGCTTCCCCATTGGAACCTTAGGGCTCAAGTCCACGTTCTTTCCCGATGAGAAAGCATCAGGAATCCAGATTCTTCGAGCCTCCGGCGCAATCGACGAATGCGTTGGTAAGTGCTACCAGCCAAACGATAGTGGAGTTGTAGTTACCTTAGGTGCTGCGGGTACAAATTTGGTTTCAATTCGAGAAAAGCTTCTTTCTTGGCAACCTGAATTGGTCCATGGAGCGGAACTTAATTTTGAAGAAATTAGTAACGCGGTTGGAAATTTGATGCCTCTAACCGATCACCAGCGAGCCGACATTGTTGGAATGGAATCAGGGCGCGAGCGGACAATTCACATTGGCGCACTATTGGTCGAGAGGTTCCTATACGCTCTGAGAGCAGAATTTTGTTTGGTTAGCGTTCGAGGTTGGCGACACGCCCTACTAGAAAAAGTAAGCATAGAACCGCTATAACAGAGAGTATGGATACGCCGAACTGGCGACAAATCATCGGAGGCACCGCTGGGGTCGCCCTTCTCGGTGCCGTCGGTTACTTTGGTCAAGCCCGTATCCGTACCGATTCGAGTCCCCAGAAATTTGTCTCCGGCACAACAAAAGGGACAAAAAAGGAAGTTAGCCCAAAATCGTCAACGAGTTCAAATAACGCTCCAAAAGCAGAAACTCAAGCAGGAGATTTTGATCCACCGGTCACCGCAAAACGAATCAAAGTCGATATCACTGGTGAAGTAACGAAGCCAGGAGTCTACGAACTGAGTGAAGGTCAACGGGTGGAAGACCTCATCAAGCTTGCCGGTGGGCTCAAAAAAAGTGCCGATCAAGACCATGTCAATCAAGCTCAAAAGCTTAAAGACGAACAGAAAGTTGTCGTTCCCGCCAAAGGTGCGCTGAATCCAACCAAACGTGCACCAAAAGCGAGTTCGTTCTCCCCACCCCAAGCCCTAGCTGGTGATTTACCAGTCTCGGACTTCAGAAAAGCCGAACCTAAGTCAAGCAAGAAGTCACCGCCATCATCTCCAGTCAGCCTAAGCACGGCAACCGAAGAAGATCTTCAAACAATTCCTGGAATTGGTCCATCGATGGCGAAGAAAATCATTGACTACCGGACTGAATTGGGTGGGTTTGGCCAAATCGAGGACTTAAAGAACATTAAAGGAATGGGCGAAAAGCTCTTTGAAAAAGTTCGCGAATGGATCACGCTTTGAATCGTATTCTTGCGGTTCCAAATTGGTCATTCTATGATCCTAACTTGTGTCTTGGCGTAAGGGAGATCCTTTCTGGGCTGCCGGTTCAAATTCACTATTGCCAAGGTGATGTGGATCATCACCGCACTGTCATTGCTTTTTCTGGCAAGCAAGACGCAGTGTTTGTTGCGATGAATTTGGTTGCGGATCATTTGCTGCCAAATATCGATTTGGTATCTCAACGTGGGGTTCATCCGAGAGTCGGCGCTTTGGACGTAGCACCGTTTGTCCTCCTTGATGGGTCCGAAAGGGAGTTGATTTCGGCAACAAATCAGTGGGCGGCTGATTTCTCGTCTCGGTTTGAAATTCCGGTTCATCTTTATGAAAAGTCAGCATCACCCGGAATGGAACATAGACTGCCCTATTTGCGTGGGCAAGTTGGACATACCGAGCAGCTACCGGATTTTGGGAGCCTTGAGCATCGTCAATTCGGAACGACTATTGTCGGAGTTCGGGACTTTCTGTTGGCCGCCAACTTAAATTTAGCTACTGACGACATAAAGGCAGTTCGAGCTACCGCAAAAGAACTTCGGTTTCAGCGGGACCGAGGACGTACCGAGCTAATCGGAGTTCGTGCACTTGGTTTTGAACTCAAGAACAGAAATATGACTCAACTGAGCCTCAACTTTACCAATCCAGGTGCCACAACGTTTGATGCAGTCTTTGAAATAGCATCTGACCTTCTTATTGAAGAGCCCATTTTTGTTGGGGAAACCGAACTCATCGGCGTCATTCGGGAACGGGATTTAGCCGGTGCCACCCAATTGAACTACGACCCGAGCCAAGTGGTTCACTAATCTGTCACCATTATTGCTAGTGGCGAAGTACAAACTTGGGATTTTGGGAGGCGGGCAGCTTGCTCGCATGTCGGTGATGGCCGCCCAACGAATGGGAGTCTCGGTTGTCTCGCTCGACAAAGACGAAAATTCTCCTGCGGCACAGGTTGGCCCGGCTATCTTTGGTTCAATTCATGACGCCAATGACATTGCCTCGGTCATGCAAGATTGCGAATTTGTAACCTTTGAGAACGAATTTATTCGAGCGGACACACTTGAAGAGGCTTGCCGGATCGCGGGTTTTTCGCGTTCGAAGGTGATTCCAGGAATCGATACCCTTCGAACGGTTCAGGACAAACTTCTTCAGCGACAAGCCTATGCTCGGCAAGGCGTTCCGTCACCGAAGGCAGTACCCGCCGAAGAAGCGGAATCGCTCGGTTTTCCATGCGTACTCAAGGCACGCTATGGTGGCTACGACGGAAAAGGAACCCGGTACGTAAATAACCGAGCCGAATACGATCACCTTCGGCCGTTGTGGGAACCGGGCGGCTGGCTCGCCGAGGAACTTGTTTTCTTTGATTTCGAGCTAGCCGTTATGGTCGTTGTAACCCAAGAAAGGGTTATTGATTCTTTTCCAACCATGGTGACAAGGCAAAAGGATTATGTTTGCGACTTGGTTTATCCATGCGTTGATCTGACACTAGATCTCATGGCTCAAAGTATTGCCAAGGACGCAGTTAAGGCCGTAAATGGAATTGGCCTTTTTGGAGTTGAACTTTTTCAACAAGAAGATGGACGGATTTCGGTAAATGAAATTGCGCCGCGCCCCCATAACACCGGCCATTACACCCTCGATTGGGGAGGCATTTCACAATTTGAAGCTCACGTCCAAGTTGCGATAGGATGCTTTTTTAAGGTTACACGGGGACTACCAACCTGCATGGCAAACATTCTCGGAATCGATGCGGCAGGGGATCACGAAGTTGCCCTTGAGGCGGTGGCTTTCAAGCATCCGGGAGCGAGAGTTCATTGGTACGGGAAAAAGGAAGCTAAAATTGGTCGAAAAATGGGGCATCTCAACTATGTTGGCGAACACGGATACTTTGATCGCGCCGAAGATTGGTCTTTGATTTCAAATGCAGAAGCTGCTCGTACTGCTTTTTATGAGGCATGGAGAAATCAATGAGGCGAGCAATTGTCATTGTCCTGGATGGATGTGGAGCTGGATCAACCCCGGACTTCGAATTGTTTCACGATAATGCCACAGATAACACCCTCTTAAATGTTTGGAACACAGTTGGTAGAGTCGACGCACCAAACCTTATTGGTTCTGGCTATTTTGGGTGCGCCGGGGTAGTCACCCCGGTTGGACTTGAAGGATTTAATGTTCAATATGGTCGAGTGCTACCCGAGTCGATGGGCAAAGATTCGGTGACCGGTCACTGGGAAATGATGGGAATCATCACTCGCAAAGCATTTCCAACTTATCCTAACGGCTTCCCTACGGACCTGGTGAGCATGTTCGAGTCAAGAATTGGTCGCCAGGTAATTGGGAACAAGGCTGCCAGCGGAACCGCCGTGATCGCCGAGCTTGGCGAGGAACATATTCGAACTGGCAGCCCCATTCTTTACACCAGTGCGGATAGCGTTTTTCAAATCGCTTGCCATGAAAATGTTGTTCCAATTGAGCAACTTTACGACTTTTGCCGAATAGCCCGAGAAATTTGTGTTGAGCCGAATAATATCCAACGAGTCATTGCTCGTCCATTTGACGGTACCGCTGACCCGGGCTTTCGCCGAACCGAAAAGCGAAAGGACTTCCCCGTTATCCCAGTTCTCAACCTTGTTGACGAAATTGGCGACGTTTACGGAATTGGGGTTGTTCCAGAGCTATTCGACGGTCGGGGTTTCCGTCCCGTCAAACGGACTCAATCAAACGTTGAACACGCGAAGGTGCTCGCCGATGCGCTTAACTCAGATGCCCGATTCATTTTCGCGAATTTCGAAGACACCGACATGCTCTTCGGACATCGAAACGATCCGGTTGGATTTGCGAAGTGCCTAGAAGAATTTGATGTTGTTCTTGGTTCGATTCTTGGTCAGATGACTAACGATGATCTGTTGATCCTCACTGCCGATCATGGCAACGACCCAACTAGTGCCTCGACTGATCACGCTCGAGAATACAGCCCAGTCTGCGCCATCCGAAAAGGAGAATCAAAGTCAACAGTGTTTGAAGGCAAACTACTCTGCCATGTCGGCGAGTTAGTCGCGAATTGGCTTGGCATGGAGTTCCAAAAACACTAGCCATGCCACAAAGATTCGTTTTCCTTGACCGCGATGGAACCCTGATTGTCGAAAAACACTATTTGCACAACCCAGCCGAAGTTGAACTTATTCCCGGTGCCGCCACGGCTCTCCGCGACGCCAGAGCACGGGGCTGGGGCATAGTTTGCGTTTCAAATCAGGCAGGTGTAGCTCGTGGCTACTTTGATGAAGATGCGGTGCATACCGTGAATGATCGGATCGAAGTTCTCTTGAATGCCCGAGGAGCGTCAATTGACCAATACTACTTTTGCCCCGATCATCCCGATCTTCCGTCGACCCACCGAAAGCCAGCCGTAGGCATGGCACTCGACGCCGCCAATGACTTTGATATTGATCTAACCAGCAGTATCGTCATCGGCGATAAACCTTGCGATATCCAACTGGGACAGGCAATTGGTGCGAAGACGGTTTTGGTTCGAACTGGCTACGGAAAGGAACATGAAGCTGCTCAAGATTGTGATCCGGATTTCACCATCGACAGCATCGCCGATCTTTCTGCCATACTTGAACAGTTCCCCGAGTGATTTTGATGCCAAATACCTGGAATTCAACCGCAATTGAGCACCTCCGCGAAAGCATCAAAGTCAAAGAAGCGGTGATCGAAAAGTGCATACCTGACTTAATAAAGATTTCGGAAGTCACGGCTCAATGCTTTGTCCGAGGGGGCAAATTGCTGATTTGCGGAAATGGCGGTAGCGCAGCGGATGCCCAGCATTTAGCCGCCGAGTTCATTTCAACCTTGTCAACCAAATTCGCTCGAAGAGCGCTTCCCGCTCTTGCCCTCACCACCGACACATCCACCATAACTTCCCGAGCGAACGACTATGGATTTGACGAGATTTTCTCCCGCCAAGTCGAAGCCTTTGGCAAGGAAGGAGATATTTTGCTTTCGATTAGCACCAGTGGCGGTTCAAAGAACTGTCTTGTCGCCATGGCGGCAGCAAAGGAAAGGGGAATGATCAATGTTGGTCTGCTTGGTGGTGATGGAGGCAAGATGGCTACAATAGCTGACCATTCGATCATTGTGCCGAGCACCAAGACAATGCACGTTCAAGAGTCACACCTTGCTCTCTATCACATTTACTGCCACATTGTGGAACGGATGCTGAATCCAGAAATGGCAGCCGCTGAACTGAAGTAAACCTATGTCCATAAAAACTGTTGCCGTAATTGTAGGAACTCGCCCGGACTGCATCAAGTCGATGCCGGTAGTCCAAGCGCTTCGAGCCGCTATAGGACTTAAAACCGTCCTTATTTCTACCGGCCAGCACCGCGAAATGCTGGACCAAGTCTTTGAGACATTCGGTATCCAGCCAGATATTGACCTTGGACTCATGAAACATGGGCAAAGTTTGGCGGAAATGTCTTCGCGAATGATCTTGGCTCTCGATACCGCATTCCAAGAATCAAGTCCAGACTTCGTCATTGCTCAAGGCGACACGACGACAACTTTTATTGCCAGTTTGGTCGCTTTTTATCGCCAAATTCCCTTTGGACATGTAGAAGCTGGTCTGCGAACCCATAACATCCACAATCCGTTTCCCGAAGAATTCAATCGTCAAGCGACCCGTTTGGTCGCCCGACAACATTACGCTCCGACTGAGCTTGCCGCCCAAAACCTACTAAGTGAGGGTGTCAACCAAGCTGATGTCTTCATTACGGGAAACACCGGAATTGACGCCGTACTGCAGGTTGCAAAGCTTGTTCCCCAAACTTGGTATCCCGACTTCACGGGGCGCCTAGTCCTTATGACCATGCATCGCCGGGAAAACTGGGGCGAACCAATGGCCGGCGTAGCTCGAGCTGCGCGGCAGCTGATCGACGATCACCCTGATTCGCATCTTGTCGTGGCAATGCACAAGAATCCCGATGTTCGAAAAACATTGACTGAGCAATTGGGAGACCATCCTCGAATCGATCTCATCGAGCCTCCCCAATATGAGCAGTTTGTGAAGTTGATCGAGCGATCCACCTTTATTCTCACCGACTCTGGTGGAGTGCAGGAAGAAGCCCCAAGCTTTGGCAAGCCTTTGTTGGTCTTACGAGAAACAACCGAACGACCAGAAGGAGTGACCGCCGGGTGCGCGCGACTTATAGGAACCGAGCCAGGGGCCGTTCTTGAATTCGGGCGAAGGCTTTTCAACGATCCGGAGTTTTACACCTCAATGGCGCAAGCATCGAGTCCGTACGGTGATGGAAATGCATCGGCAATTATCGCCAACGCGGTCAGCGAACTTCTCCTCAACTAAGCCGCAGGATTCGTCTTATTTGCTTTGATTTAGGCTCATCGTCGGATATGATATGCGATTCCCAGCCAGCTTTCCTCGCAGCAGCCACATTCTTTTCAGCGTCGTCTAGAAAAATGACTTCCGACTTGTCCCAACCAAGGAATTCACAGAACTTTGGAAAAATTGCAGGATCGGGTTTGAACAAGCCCAAATGGAAACTGGCGACTAGATGCTGGATATTTTCAATAGCCGGATAGTTTCCCGATTCGGTAAACCAAGCCCAGTGAATCGGATTATTATTGCTTAATGTTGCCGTTTGGTGTCCCGAGGCATTCAACTCGCTAACGATTTCGGCAACTCCGGGATACTCGTCACCAATAATGCTTCGATGTAAGTGCCGTGCCTGGTCAAGGTCTCTCAAACCAAATTCCGCAACAAGACCCGAAAGGTAGTTGGATTCGGAAATTTGACCACCCTCGTAAGGCAAATACTGGGGTAGATCGTAAAGATACTTTGAAAGTAAATCGCTAGATCGATACTCAAGACCACTCGCATTCAATGCGTCTTGCCACTGCATGTGAGCATATGCAAGCACCTTTCCGACATCGAAAACGACTTTCATGAGTTTGGAAGGAAATTGGTCGGAGCGACACGATTCGAACGTGCGACCTCTTGCACCCCATGCAAACGCGCTACCAACTGCGCTACGCCCCGACGGAACTAGAAGAATACCCAGGTCAAGAGGCTACTCTTGACCTGGAATGCTTGATCAGCCTCGTGATGGGACTGAAATAACCGGTGTTCGACCGGTAGTGTTAAAATATCGGAATGCAAGACCCTCGTCGGGCATTGATCGACCACCGAGATTCTTGGCATCGAGCTGTTGAGCCATTTTGAGCGCCGCACGAGCATCAATTCTTTTGTAACTCAAGGCAGCGGCATACGCGTACCAGCCGGCAGCATAAGCTGAACTAGCTTTGGTCGCAGCCTCAGAGTAGCTAAGCGCATCGTTTGTCTTCTTTTGGTACATAGACACGATTGCAACACCAGTAAGAGCCTGGGCACTATTGTCTCGGCACATCAACGCCAAATCATACATCGCTCTTGCATAGTCAAGCTGAAAATCCTTATCCTTCGCGGTGACCCCGTTCATAAACGCCAAGGAAATTGCTTCATTGCCTTGCTCGATATACATGTCATGGTCCGCGGCATCAGCTTTTAATGCTTTTTCGAAGTACTTTCTTCCCTGTTCAATTCGGTTCATTCGATTACTAAGCGCGGCCGCGAAGTAATAAGACTCTGATCGGAATTCGTTTTCCTTCAATAGAGTTCCTGCGGCTCCGGCCAAGGAAGCTGAATTGTCTCGCTTAAGTGCGATATAAGCTTGAGCCGTCTTGAGCCCAAGACTATCCGGGGTATTCAAGAGGGCTTCTTTGACCATATCATCGGCCATTGAATCCTTTCCTTTTTCGGTTGCGAGAACCGCCCCTAAAGCAAATCCATAGCCGTCGAATTCACCGAATTTCTTGACATTGTTCAGAACTTCTTCCGCTCCAGCAACTTGATTGGTCATCAAATAGGCAAAAGCAAGCCGGTTATTAAGGTCGTTATTTTTGAAATATGATCGAAGCGGCATTGCCAATGAATCAACTACAAGGGAATATCGACGAGCCCTGATTGCAGCATCTAAATATTCGATAGATGACTTATTCGTCGAAAGACGTTCGACATCTTCGTTGAGCAAAGCAGTACGGAATTTAATTGCTTCGCTGAGACCCTTCTTAATCGCGTCTATTACTTCTTTTCGGTCATCTGAACTTCGAGAAACCGCATTAAAAGCTTGTTGAACTTTCAGAGAAATAATTACTTCCCGAGCGGCCCGATTCGTCTTGTCTACTTCAAGAGCGTCCTCGGCAAACTTTTGAGCTTTATCATAAGATCCCTTCGCAAAATTTGCTCGAGCAAGAAGAATTCTTGCTCCAAGCGATCCTTTGTCCGCTTTCTGAGCGATTCTGCCTTCGGTAATGGCCTCATCAACCTTCCCTTCGGTCAGAAAGGAATTGCCTTTTTCGACATGAAAATCGGCACCTTTGCCAACTCCATTGTCGATCTTTAATGTGTATGCCTTCTCAACATTTTGACCTTCCGAGGTAAATGCTTTGAATCGGACCTTCAGATTGCCGTCTTCTTCGGTTAAAGTGTCGAGCTTAAATTCGTATGGTGTGCTTCCATCACTTTCGCGAAGATCGTCACCAACGTAAAATTCAACGGCCTGAATTGGATGGTCCGTTTGAATTTTCGCGCGAAATTGTACTTCGCCGGTAAGGCTGTCGCCAGACTTAACCGTAACCGTACTCCCTCCCGAAACGAGGAAGACGTCCATGCTGAGGTTCTTTTGGGCTCCAGCGCCGTGTAATGTCAAAAATGCAGATAGTAAAGTAAGTGCGTTCATGTGCCGCGTCCGATGTGCATAGTATGACGGATTTGACGTTAAAACGTTTCATTTTGAAGTCAATCAAACGGAATTCTAGTATCGATCCTAGTTCCGAAACGGGTTATCAATGCTCAGGTCATTGAGAATTCGGTGCCGGTTCCAGTGAATCAAAACTCGGGGGAAGTACCCGATGAAATTGAAAATATCCCGATAAAGGTCAACAACTGACGCCCAGCCTTCATTTGATTTCCGGCGAGATAGCAAAGCAGCTAAATCGTAAACAAGATAGAAGAGCCCTGCCGCATTCCACAACAGAGCATAGGTGCTTTGCCGGCTAGTCATCTGTTCTCCAACCATGACAAGGGCAATGAAAACGCTTGAAAAAATGAGCGAAAGAGTAAATCCGCCGACAAAACTAAAGTCGCGTCCACATAACATCGCATAGGTTCCAAAACACGATATTCCGGCTAGAATGGACCAGGCTGGAAAATGCAGTGTCGTCCAGGATCGTGTGGCTAATGCAAACGTAAAGATGACCACAGGTAGCGACCATGTGGTCAACTTTGGCTCCAGATCCGTTCCTCGTAAAACGCTTCGAATTCCGCTCACAATCAGCAAAATAATGATGAGCCCAATGGTGAGGGGTTTAGCATCAAGATGTGCCGGTAGAAGGAGCCCAAGTCCCACAATCATTGCGACCGATCCAACAAATGCTCGAAGGACTCTCCGTATAAATTGAAGCCGGGCAGCATAAGGTTCCTTTGTGACGCTGCCGGGAATTTGCTCGGGCTCAGGCACATAGTTGGGAACGAACATCTTCCTTCATTATTCACGATTTATACAAGTCAGATAGACTTACGTTCGTGTCCAAAGTCGCCCTCCCAAAAACTGTAAAGACTTTGGGCTGGATTAGCTTCTGGGCAGACGTCGCTTCTGAGCTCGCTTACCCAATCCTGCCGTTGTTCATCGTAGGTACGCTTAGCGCCCCGACTTGGTCTCTTGGGCTGATGGAAGGGTTATCGGGACTAGTGATCGCAATCCTAAGGCTTTGGTCTGGTGTGCATAGCGATAGGGCGGGAAAGCGAGTTCCGTATATCCGGTGGGGATACGGCATCAGCATATTCGCAAAACCGCTCGTGGGGCTCGCCATGAACTGGCCAGTAGTGCTCATTTGTAGGTTGGCGGACCGAGTTGGAAAGGGGATCAGAACATCCTCAAGGGATGCCATGATTGCAGACTCGGTCAATCCAGAGCTTTCAGGTAGAGCGTTCGGTTACCACCGGATGATGGATACGGCCGGGGCGTTTGTTGGCGTTTGCATCGGAGCTGCGCTGGTATGGAAATACCCTTCTGAACTACGCAACATTCTTCTCCTCACCGCAATTCCCGGGCTCGTGGCCTTGGGAATAACCTTTTTAGTCAAGGAGCCGAAATCAGATATTCCCGAAGCCAAACATGGCGTCAATCTCAATCTAAAGTTTCCCCGAGAGATTTGGCCCGTTCTCGGTGTGCTCGGACTTTTTGGAATTGCGAACAGTAGCGACACCTACCTTTTGCTCTATGCAGGTTTGCACGGGGTTGCTCCTTACCAAGTGATCCTGTTGTATGCACTGTTTAATCTGGTTTATGCCTTGACTTCTTCCCCTCTTGGAGTTCTATCCGATCGCATTGGGTCGGGCAAAGTCCTGGCTATCGGCTGGATACTATTTGGGCTCAGCTATTTACTCATTGCCCGGAATGTTGGGCTCAATTTGGTCCCCCTGTTTGCCCTCTATGGTCTTGCAGTGGCCGCTACCGACGGAATTTCGAAATCATTTCTCGTAAAGGCAGGTTCAAATATTCCCAAAGGAACACTCATCGGAGCCCAATACTTTATCATTGGCATAACGACTCTGGTCGGAAACCTCATCGCCGGTGCATTATGGGCAAAAGTTTCACCCGAAGCAATGTTGACTTTTGGCGGAGCCTTAGCTGTACTGAGTTCGGCGGGACTTTGCTTGCTCTTGATTCGTCAAAAGCAAGCAAGCGTTGCTTAGCGAGGATGCATCGGCAGATTCGCCGGCTGATTAATGTTCTTGGATCTCGCACCACCATCGAAGACTCGCTCCCATGTTTGCTTCTGAATGTCCATTTGCTCAGGAATTTGAGCTTCGTCGTTTGATCCAGAGCCATTATAAGGTGGATTCCTTCGCAGAAATTCAATCACATCTTGGATCGCTTTCTCTTTTTCGGTTGACCAGCCAGCCGATGGTCGAAGGCCAATTGAAGATGGTCGCTCCCAGACTGTTACGGCAGGAACGATTTTGCTCAAGTTGCCACCATTCTTATCGACTTCACGATCAGCGAGGGCGTTGTGTACGAAGATGAAATCAAGTTGACTCGATCCAAATTCGGATGCGAGACCACCGGATGGGGCAGCCAGTGGCTGATATCCCGCATTCTTAAGGCTCATCAAATAGGTTCCAAAATCCTTAATTTGAGATTGCTGTTTGAACGACCAAGCACAATATCCTAGGGCGGTATGACCTCCACCGGAGGTCAGCGGATCAGGGAACGAATATTTAAAGGCTCCATTGATGTTGCCTAACGGGTTCGGGCCACTAAAAACCGACGATAGTCGATCTTTTGCCGATGCCTTACAAAGAAGCACCATTGGCTGGGGAGGCCAAATCGCGTACGTTCGGGTGTCATTGACGTTTGCCAACGAAGGCATGTTGCTCTTTGTCGCCGATCTTAAGTTTTGGATAAGTGCGTCACTGCTTGCAAGCCAAATGTCAGGAATGTCGCTTTGCCCACCTTTACTTTGTTCAAGAATGGAATGCAGTGCGTCTCGTGATTCCTTTGGCGGAAGTACCTTAATCTTGATTGAAGGGTTTTCTTTGGCTAGCTGTGAACCCAATTTTTCAACGTAACTTTGGTAGGTGCCACTTGTTTGTAGGCTTACGATTATTCCACCTTGTTGATTGTCATTTGTTTGACTACCATTTTGAGTAGGTGTACTGGATTGGTTTTGATTTGATGCCGAATTTGAAGGTGAAAGGAGGAATCGATAGACTCCTACGAAGCAACCCACAAGGACGAGGAGGATGGCAATTTTTCCTAATGTTGTAATACGCATGTTCGTATTTCTTCAACTTCATTTTATGAAGAGAACGTTAAGGATATGTTAAGGAAGGCGAATCCGTCAAGCGCACTAGATGATTAAGTATGTCTTCTTTTCATGCGCCGTAGGGCACCCACACGTTCTTGATCTGAGTAGCACGTCTTAAGAATTCTCTGGACGGTGTGGCAGACCAATCCAACTGTTTACCTAGTAAACACCACGTTTGCTTGAGATTTCCGGAGGACGCTCGCTGGACCAATTCTCCATTCTCCTTCGTTCCAAAGTGCCAAATCGCCATGATGCCGTCGTGGTCGGCTAGGGTCTTCTCAAGTTCTTCGGGCGTTCCAGTGATGACGTTCCAGACTCCGGAGGGGAAGTCGCTGGCTTCAATCACCCTATAGAGTTCAAGTGCCGGTAATGGGTTTACATAACTTGGAACTCCGATTACTGAGTTACCCATTGAAATGAGAGGAAGACAGACAGAGAGCCAACCGAGCAAGGGAGATTCTTCTGGTGCTACAACCGCAACTGGTCCAATTGCCTCTTTGCGAGTATAAATGAGAGATCGCTGAGGCGCTTGGTGGGTTTCAGCCTCGTTCTTGTCAGCCATCGCCGCGTAATGTAATATTCGGTCGAGACTTAAGTTGAACTCATTGTTTGAGTCTTCACTGGTGGCACCCATTGTGGTCAGTGAGTCAACAATTTGGCTCCTTGCACCTTCGAAATTCTCGGCAAAATAGTAAAGAACTTGGGACCGATTGAATGCAGTTGCAGCGGCCCAAGCCGTAAACGCTGAATCAGCAGCTTCGACCGCGTTCCGAATATCTTTTCGGTTTCCGCGCCCTACTTCGACCAAGCCATTCGTTGTCTCAAGGGCAATCGAGTAGCCAGAGTCCGGTCTAGCTTGCTTGCCGCCAATGTAGAGCTTATGGGTCTTGTCTAAGCCGCCTGACTTTTCTGAAGGTCTTACGGTTGGGTTTGCCTCTGGCTTACTCATCACCAGCTTTGGCCTTAGATACTCAAAAAGTCCTTCTCGTCCGCCTTCGCGCCCAAAGCCGCTCTCTCGGTAGCCGCCAAACCCCGCACTTGCATCGAATTGGTTGGTGCAATTGATCCAAACGGTACCGGCTTTGATCTTCGCTGCGATATCGTGGGCAACATCCAGGTTTTGCGTCCAAACCGAGCTTGCAAGACCATAGACAGTGTTGTTCGCCAACTGTACTGCTTCGGCAGGAGTCCGGAACGTCATCGCAACGAGAACTGGCCCAAATATCTCCACTTGGGCGACCGTGCTTGCCGGCTCGACATTAGTCAAAAGGGTCGGTGGATAGAACCATCCTCCAGCGGGAAATGTACATTTTGGCTGGTGTAAGGTAGCACCTTCGTTAACGCCTTGAAGGACTAAATCGGTAATTCTGTCGAGCTGAACCTTGTCGATAATCGCCCCGATGTCAACTGCTTTATCCAGCGGATCGCCGACTCTCAGGGTGTCCATTCGATGCCGAATCTTGGCGTAAAGCCGTTCGGCAACGCCTTCCTGAACCAAAAGCCTTGACCCAGCACAGCAAACTTGGCCCTGATTAAACCAGATTGCATCCACAATCCCTTCCACAACTGAATCAAGATCAGCGTCATCAAAGACCACAAAAGGAGATTTTCCGCCTAGCTCGAGGGAAAGTTTCTTGTCAGTGCCCGCCGTAGCTTGTCGAATAATCTTTCCTACTTCAGTCGATCCAGTGAAGGCGATCTTCTGAATTCCCGGATGTTCGACCATCGCTTTACCGGTCTCTCCGTCACCGGTGACAATATTAACCACTCCTTTCGGAATACCAACTTGATGACAAATCTCTGCAAACAGCAATGCAGTCAGGGACGTGAATTCAGCTGGTTTGAGAATGACGGTATTGCCCATGGCAAGGGCAGGCGCAATCTTCCACGACAACATGAGCAACGGGAAATTCCACGGAATGATCTGTCCACATACTCCAACTGGCTCGTAGTCAGGAAACTCGGTTTCCATAACTTTTGCCCAACCAGCATGGTAGTAGAAGTGTCTTGCGACCAACGGAATGTCAATGTCGCGAGTTTCTCGAATTGGCTTGCCGTTGTCTAAAGACTCCAAAACCGCAAGAAGGCGAGCATGTTTCTGCACTTGGCGTGCCAAGGCGTACATGTATTTGGTTCTGGCGGTTGCGCCGATTGCCATCCAATTCGTTTGAGCTTTCGCAGCTGCTTTCACGGCATCATCGATTACTGAAGCAGATGCTTGACCTACTTGGGCAATTTCTTGTCCGGTTGATGGTGAGAATGAAGTGAAGTGGGTATCTGCTTCAAGCCACGTTCCGTTTACATAAAAACCAAAGGTGCGACCGTGGGCGTCGAGCCACTCGTTTGCGAGGTTAACCGCTTCGGGGGCAGGACCATAGTCCAAAGTATCTAAGATGTCGGCGACTTTGCTCATTCGTTATCCCATTGGGTGGCGGTTGTAGGCCGAGTATCGACCAGTGACAAAATGTTCGAGCTGACGCTCGATGTCGGAAAGAAGGCTGCTTGCTCCCATTCGAAAAAGGTTGGGTTGCATCCATTCGTTGCCCAATTCTTCTTTCATCAGGATCAGAAAGTCGAGCGATTGCTTTGCGGTTCGGATTCCACCAGCGGGCTTAAAGCCGATCTTGATTCCGGTTTCTTCGTGATATTCGCGAATCACTCGGGTCATGACTAGCCCAACCGGAATCGTGGCATTGACCGGCTCTTTTCCGGTCGAAGTCTTGATGAAATCTGCGCCCGCCATCATGCACACCATGCTCGCTTTGGCGACGTTGGTTAACGTGCCAAGCTCACCCGTGGCGAGAATGGCTTTAACATGGGCATCGCCGCATGCTTCCCGAAACATCTGCATTTCGTCGTAGAGAGCCTTCCAATCTCCTCGAAGCACGTTGCCTCGAGTGATGACAATATCGATCTCGTCGGCTCCGGCGGCGACGCTAGCCTTGATTTCGTTGATTCTTTCTCGCATTGGAGATAGCCCGGCAGGAAAGCCTGTAGAGACTGCGGCCACCGGAATACCGGTTCCTTCGAGGTTCTTCACGCAATCTTCAACGTACTGATGGTAGACGCAAACAGCACCAGTGGTGATTCTGTTGACTCCCAATGAGTCGAGCAGATCTTGTCGAACCGGTTGCTTTGCCTTTGCGCACAGACGATGCACGTTGCCCGGAGTATCGTCGCCGCTGAGGGCGGTTAGATCGATGCATCGGATTGCTTGGAGGAGCCATGCGGCTTGCCAATCCTTTTTCACGGTCCGCCGTCCGCCAAGGGTTGCGGCACGACGCTCAACGGCACTACGGTTGACGATTAGCCCTTCGACGCGATCAAGATTGAGGGGGGTGCCCTGATTTCTTGGATGAGCATGAATAAGACTCTCCAAAGTTGACATGATCTTTCTATTGTACGTCTTTCCAGCGATTTGACTTAACGTCGCTTGCCGAAAAGTCCACCAAGGATGCCCCTAATGATCTGGCGTCCAAATTGGGAACCAGCGGCTCTCATTGTGGACTTGACCATTGATTCCAATATCGAATCAGAACGCCTTGCAGGAGCTTGGCGTTCGGGCTGGGATTCTTGCTCAGCGGCTTGCTCTTGCTGGATTTGTGCGGCTCGCCCCATTAGCTTTTCGTAAGCGCTTTCCCGATCAATTGTTTCGGAATACTTCGTTACCAAGGTCGATGAATTGACGCATCGTGTTCGTTCATCCGGGGTTACTGCCCCAAGTCGGCTGAGCGGTGGCTTGATGAACACACGGTCAACCACAGTTGGCGTACCATCGGTATCCATTACGCTAACCAGTGCTTCGCCAATGCCAAGTTGGGTGATCACTTCTTCGGTGTCAAACTTTGGATTTTTTCGGAACGTTTCTGCGGCTGTTCGGACTGCCTTTTGGTCACGTGGCGTGAACGCTCGGAGGGCATGTTGCACGCGGTTGCTCAGTTGACTCAAGACTGTGTCAGGAATATCGAGCGGGTGCTGGGTTACAAAGAAGATTCCAACTCCCTTCGATCGAATCAAACGGACAACTTGTTCAATCTTCTCCAAAAGTGCTTTCGGAGCGTCGGTGAACAGAAGGTGCGCTTCGTCAAAGAAGAAGACTAATTTTGGTTGATCCAAGTCACCCGCCTCGGGCATGACTTCAAAAAGCTCACTGAGCATCCACAAAAGAAAAGTGGAATACAGCTTCGGGCTGAGCATGAGCTTGTCCGCGGCAAGAATATTGATCATTCCTCGACCATCGGGCGTTTGGCGAATGAGGTCAGAAATATCGAGGGCAGATTCACCGAAGAATTGTTCTCCGCCTTGCTGTTCAAGAACCAGAAGCTGTCGTTGGATTGTGCCAATTGTGGCAGAAGTCACATTGCCATATTCGGTCTGCACTTCTTGCGGGTTGTCACCAAGCCAATTGAGCATGGCTTTCAAGTCTTTCAAGTCGAGGAGGAGGAGACCTTGATCATCAGCAACTTTGAATGCGATATTGAGCACGCCCTCTTGGGTGTCGTTGAGGTCCAGCATTCGGCTGATGAGAAGCGGTCCCATTTCGCTGATTGTTGCCCGGACTTGGATTCCCTTTTCGCCAAATGTATCCCAGAATGTGACAGGAAAAGACTGATAGTTAAGCGGGGCTAGTTTCAGTTGCTCGGCTCGCGCCTCGACTTTCGGATTCCCACCGCCAATTTGGCTCATGCCAGCAAGGTCGCCTTTGACGTCGGCCATGAAAATTGGGACGCCAATTGCGGACAACGACTCGGCCAAGGATTGAAGCGTAACGGTTTTTCCAGTTCCGGTTGCGCCAGCGATCAAACCATGTCGGTTGCAGTACTTTGGGAGGATAACGGAGTCCTTTGCTCCTTTGCCGATCAAAATTGGATTTGCCATTTAACTAATTGCCTATACGCGTGCGCCTGAAATTGACTTAGCTTTCCGATGGAATGTTCCGGAACGTTTGTTGCTGACCAAAACCGCGGGTCATATGAAAGTATGACAGACCAAAGTCTGACTTGTTGAAGTGCTGTTTCCAAACAAAAATATTCATCAAGGCATGGCCTAACAGAAAAATGGAGCACTTAACAAATCGCCCTCTCGTCATCGGAATCGCCGGAGGCTCTGGCTGTGGCAAAACCCACCTCGCCAATGACATCGCTCAAATTGTTGGAAATGAAAACGTTCTGATTCTCAGTATGGATCAGTACTTCTGTAGTACCGATGATTCCACTATTGACTCAAGTAACATCAACTTTGATCATCCAAAGCACCTTGATTTCCCTTTGCTGATCAATCACATTCGGCATCTTCAAGAAGGCAAACTAGTCTTTGCCCCAGGCTACGATTTTCGAAATATGACCAGAATTTGGGCTTCCGAACCAACTTGTCCAAAGCCAATCATCATTGTGGAAGGTCTCTTTGTCTTAGCTCAACCAGTTGTTGAAATGTGCGACTTGGCTTGCTATCTCGATGTTGCCGCCGACGAACGATTGCTTGGAAGAATCATGCGAGACACCGACGAAAGAGGAGTCACTACCGAGCAAGTTATTGACCGATATCAAAGGTTCGTGCGACCAAGCTATGAGATCTTTGTAAGACCAACCAAGCAAAATGCCGACGTGGTCGTAGACTTCACCTATCGAAGATCGCTATTCACTCAATTCATTTCCCACATGATCAAGGACTGCCTCAATGGTCAAGTAAGAACTGAGGAATTCGTTGCTTCGCTTAGGCAGGGGTCGTTCATTCCCGGAGTGGACCGTTCGCAACCATACATGCCACTGACGACAGACATCATGCTACTGGCAAAAGCATATCCAGAGTCCGTCAAACCAGTTGATACCATTAGAACTCACCTCTCCTCGCCTGCGCTGTCGGCTTTCAAGGGCGAGATAACGGAACAAGAAGCGTGCTTGGCAAGTTAACTGACGCGGAGATTGATACCTTTCTTGGCAACCATTGTTACGCCCACCTTGGTTGCCATGCCGGGGGCAAGACATACGTTGTCCCGGTAAGCTACGTTTATTCGAGTGGTTGTCTAATCGGTCAGACCAAGGAAGGCTTAAAGACTCAGATGCTTCGTGAGAACCCAGAATGTTGTGTTCAGATCGAATCTGTGGCTGGAATTGCAGATTGGGTTAGCGTCATTGTCTGGGGAAAATTTGAAGAGTTGAAAGGGCACGAAGCAAATGAGGCTATGAGAGAACTCATTGACAATCTGAGTCCCCAGGTTGAAGCACTCGAAACCTCACGCAGTCCACGTGACGTCACACCTGGACGAATAGACAACCAGCCCCAAGTAGACATTGTTTACCGCATAAAGATCAGGGAATCGTCTGGTCGCTTTGAATCCAGTAAGTAACCCGTAGAGGATTTCATGGCTGTAGTCAGATAGAATGACTCTATAGCCATGTCTCAAGGGCAACAAAACGTCTTGTCTGAACGCGAACAACAACTGATCAAACTTGCATCAGAAGGCTTCATCGATACTGCCATCGCCAATCAACTGGGAATTAGCGAAGCAACGGTCAGCACCTATTGGGGTCGAATCCGAGTCAAGCTTGGACCTCATAGTCGAACCGAGTTGGTTACCATTGTCCTGAGGCAAGAAAGCGAATTAGCAATAGCGGCTTTGCGCGAAGAGAATGAAAAATTGGCCAAGCAAATACGACTCGAGTTTGGCGAGTATGGCAACCATAGATCAGCTAATTTTTACCAAGATCTTATTGAGATTGCAGGGGACGCGATCTTCGTGGTCAACCAAGTTGGAATCATCGAGAATCTGAACCTGGCGGCGGCAGAGCTTTTTGGATACGATAAAGCTGAACTGCGAAATCAGCCTATCTCGATCTTGGTCCCCGAGCGATTTCGAATGATCCACGATATTCATCGAACCAGCTATTTTCTTGAACCCTCGAAACGAAAAATGGGCGAACATAGCTCAACCATAGCCCTACATAAATCTGGAAGTGAGTTTTTGATCGCGGCAACCCTTTCATCAATTCAAGTTGAATCGGGCTACAACGTCCTTTGTATTGTTCGCGACGTCTCACTTCGGTAAGAATGTCAGTCCTTTGCTCGACCACAAAAAGTACGACTTGTTAGGGTCGATTTCTCAACATAGACTGAAAGAGTGAATTCAAGTCAAAGGGTCAAAGGCGAAGTTGCGGTTGTTACTGGGGCATCATTGGGTATTGGAAGTGCATGTGCAGAAATGCTTGCCATGCAAGGAGCTTCGGTAGCAGTCACCGACGTGTTGGACACAGAAGGTCAGTTGCTCGTCACAAAGATTAGATCTGCAGGTGGAACGGCAGAATACTGGCATCTTGATGTTTCCGATGAATCACAGGTCCAATCCGTCATGGAGAACGTTGTTTCGAGGCTTGGCAACATTTCCATCCTGGTCAACAATGCGGGGACCTCGGGCATCAACAAGCCAACCCATGAAGTTTCAGCCGATGAATGGAATCATTTGATGGGGATCAATGTGAACGGAGTGTTCTTCTGCACAAAGTATGCGCTTCCGTCAATGATGGCAAACGGCAAGGGAAGCATCATCAACCTGTCGTCGATCTACGGCATCATAAGTGCACCAGATGTTCCGCCTTACCACGCATCCAAAGGTGCTGTTCGAATGATGACCAAAACGGATGCTCTTATTTATGCTCCACATAGGATTCGCGTCAACTCCGTTCATCCGGGCTTTATTTGGACTCCGATGGTTGAAAACTACCTGAAGACTTCCGGAGATTTAGAAGCCGGTAAAGCAGCAGTTGGAAAGCTACATCCACTAGGACATATGGGAGAAGTAGACGACATTGCATACGGGGTTCTGTATTTGGCTTCCGATGAATCAAAATTCGTGACCGGAACTGAGCTTGTTATTGATGGAGGCTACACAGCACACTAACCATGGCAAACATTCTAATTGTTTACGGAACCACTGAGGGACACACGCGGAAGATAGCGCAACACATTGGCGGCTTCATTCGAGAAATGGGGCATAACGCGGAGGTACTTGATAGTGCCGATGTCCGGGATGACTTTCGCGCCGACGGATTCAATGCTTTCATTGTGTTGGGGTCTCTTCACCAAGGAAACCACCAACGATCTCTGATCCATTTTGTCAAGAAGCATCGAGACGAGCTAAAACTGGCGCCGTCATCATTCTTGTCAGTCAGTTTGACGGCTGCATCGAAGGATGGCGATCATCAGGAAGAACTCCAAAAGTGCGTTGATAGCTTTACTGAAGAGACAGAGTGGACGCCAACCGAGTGGACACCGGTTGCCGGGGCATTGAAGTACATCGAATACGATTGGTTTAAGCGAATGATCCTCAAATCGATATCGAAGAAAGCTGGAGGAGACACAGATACTTCAAAAGACTACGAATACACCGACTGGGTTGCGCTTGATGCTTATTTGAAGTCATTTCTCCAGAAAAGCTTCATCATTGAAAAAGCTTAAGGGCAACTGGCTCAGCGAGGCTAGCACTAATTGCTAACCCTGCTGATTATCTAGACAGCAGCATTCTATTCTTTCGACCCGATGTACTTTGACATCGGGTCACTTTTTAGCTGAGCATCGTTCGCGTCGAGCAATGCTAAGTTTCTTTGGGGTCGCTCTAATCAAGCGTTTGACATGTTGTCGAGTGGTGCCCTTGTCTTCCATTCACCTCGAGTGAAATCTGGGAAGTCCATGCTTCGACCTCGGTTTGCAACGGATGCTTCACTCAGAGGTCCAACGACCGACCATGCGGCTCCATCATATACGTCCTGATCAAGCGGCAAGCCATTTCTCAAACAGTAAATGATCCTCCAAAGCATGAGGAAGTCCATTCCGCCGTGCCCGCCGTTCTTCTTCGCTTCCTCACCCATTCTTTTGAACAATGGGTGCTCATACTTGTCATAAAACTGCTTGAGTTTGTCGCCCTCTTGCCAATCATCCGCCGACATTCCTGGTGCCTCAAGTGCCATTCGATCCGGGTACCCTGCCCAACAACCCTTGGTGCCTGAGATCAAGTTGTGCCGAGTATACGGTCGAGGCATTTGCTCATCCCACTGAACCATGATTGTTCGGCCCTTTTTGGTTTTAATGATGCTGGTGTTGATATCCGCGGCGACAAATTTGATTGATCGTCTTTCGTGACCTTCAGGAAAGTGGGACTTCGCATACTGTTCTCGACACATGGATGGCGAACCGACCGAAACCATATAGTCAAAAGCGTCTCCGCGATTGATGTCCATGTAATGAGCCACTGGACCTAGCCCATGAGTTGGATAGAGATTTCCGTTGCGCTTAGCATAGTGGTAGGTTCGCCACGATCCTGTGCCATGTTCGATTTCGTTCATCTGACCACGTAAGTCATGAATGTAGGCCGCTTCACCATGAATGAGTTCGCCAAAAACGCCCATTCGAACCATATTGAGAACGAGAAGTTCTTCACGACCGTAGTTGACGTTCTCCAGCATCATGCAGTTTTTTTGGTTCTTTTCTGCCGTATCTACTAGCTTCCAACAGTCCTCCACCGTATATGCAGCAGGAACTTCGGTAAAAGCATGCTTGCCAGAGTTCATAACATCGACGCACATCCGAACATGCTCTTCCCAAGGGGTGACAACAAAAACACAGTCAATGTCGTTTCGCTCAAGCATTCGCTTGTAGTCGTCCTTTCCTTTTCCGTATGCTGTTGGAGCTGGTCGCTTATGATTCTTGACCACGTTATTAATGGCTCGCTCTAAGCTAGGAAGATGGTTATCGCAAATGGCGACCATCTCTACTCCTTCAATTTGGCAAAGTTGGCTCACATGTCCTGATCCCCGAGCACCAACTCCGATGACAGCGACTCTGACTGTCTTCATGGGCGGGACAACAAGTCCAGCTACCGATTTATTACCCTTCGGTCTGGCTTTTTGGATGGTTGAACCCATCCCAAAAACATTGCCAGCCGCAAGTGTCGCGCCAGCAGCTCCAGCACCGATAAGAAAATCACGTCGCTTCATGCGTTCATTGTAACCTGTCAAGCTTAGTTAGAATCTATATGAGCTAGGTAAGATTGCAGGCTACTGGAAAAATTGAATTGCGAAAATTAGACATTCAACCGTTGGTTCGCGTCGAAAAACTAAATGTCGTTTTAGGTGGTAATTCTATTCTTAAGGATGTTGACTTCGCCCTTTATCCAGGTCAAATCCACGCGATCACCGGAGAAAATGGGGCGGGTAAATCGACTCTTGCCAAAGTTATCGCTGGAATCCACCAACCCGTCTCGGGAACCATCGCTCTCGGTGACAAACCAGTCAATTTGCGTTCGCCAAAGGAAGCCATCCGAAACGGAATAGCCCTAATTCACCAAGAACCACTCATCTTTCCTGACCTCAATGTCGCGGAGAACGTTTTCGTCGGTCGCCTCCCTACGAAAGCTTCGCTCGCCGACCACAAAGCGGCACTTGACCGAACAAACGCAATCCTCGATCGACTCGGAGTGGGCATAAAGGCTGACTCTGAAGTTGGCAACCTATCCATCGCCCAGCAACAGATGGTCGAGCTCGCAACCGCCATGTCCGAGGATGCAAAGGTATGGATTTTCGACGAAACTACCGCCTCACTTACCTCAAAGGAGGTGCGAGAACTCTTTGTGATCATTCGTGCCCTGCGAGATCAGGGTTGTGCTATTGCAGTGGTGACTCACCACCTCAACGAGGTCTTCGAACTCGCCGACATGATTACGATACTGCGAGACGGAGCCAAGGTTGCCGAAGTCAAAACCACCGAAATTGACCACGATCAATTGGTCAATCTGATGGTCGGGCGAGATATTGCCAAGGATCACCTCTCGCGTTCGTCGCAATCTGAACCAAAACCGTTTGTCGAAGTAAAAAGTCTGACCGGTCCAGGTTTCGACAATGTGTCATTAACGGTTAGCAAAACCGAAATTGTCGGCATCGCAGGGTTAGTTGGCGCGGGACGAACCGAGGTTGCCCGTGCCCTTTTTGGCATCTCCCAGCCGACGGGCGGCACCATCGAATTGGATGGACGGCCGGTTACAATACGATCTCCAAAGGATGCGCAAAACCGAGGATTTGCGCTCGTGCCCGAAGACCGACAAAAGCATGGACTGTTTCCCAATCTTGGGGTTGGATTCAACACATCCTCAAATATTTTCGCTCAATCGTCGAAGCTAGGTTGGTTGAACAATCGTAAACTGCAGTCACGTTCAACCGAAATGCTTGAGTCGTTTAAAACTGTATTCCAGAACCTTTTCCAACCAGTTAGACAGCTTTCCGGCGGAAACCAGCAAAAGACAATCATTGCCCGATGGCTTCTTTCCGAACCATCATTTCTCATTCTCGATGAACCCACTCGTGGTGTCGATGTAGGTGCTCGGCGGGAAGTCCATCAGGTTCTTCGCCAGCAAGCGGAGGCAGGCAAAGCCATCCTTGTTGTTTCCAGTGACTTGTCCGAACTCCTTGCGATCACCGATCGAATTTACGTAATGCGGGCGGGAACAATCGTGGGTGAAATAGCCACTGCGGACGCGACCGAAGCAAACGTAATGGCACTCGCGTTTGGAGGGGATGCCAAGTGAAAGGCAAACGAGAGCTCGGTTTGCTCGTGGTTTTGATCGTGCTGATCGTAGCATGTACCGCCGCGAAACCGATCTTCTTGGCGCCGCGAAACATCAATAGCATCTTGCTGTGGATGCCCTTGTTGCTCGTTGCCGCGATCGGTCAGTTTCCCGTCATTGTCGCCCGAGGAATTGATATCTCAATCGGCTCTATCGTAGGTCTTTCCGCCATCTCGGTTGGACTTTTTGTAAAATCAAATCCCAATATCCCGATGCCACTCTTGTTTTTAACGGGAGCCGTGATTGGGCTTGCGCTAGGTTGCCTGAATGGACTAATCATCGCATTTGGCAAGGTACCGGCAGTCGTCGCCACAATCGGGACCCTCACTGCATTTCGGGGGCTTACTTTTGTCATAAGTAAAGGTGATCAAATCGACTCGACCGCCATACCACAGTCGTTAACTAGTCTTGCAAACCAAGGCTTTAACTTTGGCAACGTTACGATCTCCTGGCTTCTCGTAATCGGAATAGTCCTTTCGTTGGTCGCCTTTGTAGCTTCGAACAATTTGCAGTTTTACCGGAATATCTTTGCCTACGGAAGCAATCCGGATGCCGCGTATTTGCGTGGAATATCCCCAAAAACAGTCCAAATGATATGTTATTGCGCTTCAGGTTCCCTTGCCGGAGTAGCGGGAACCATGTATCTCGCTCGGTTCGGATTTGCAAACCCGGGTTCTGCTGGACAAGGGTTTGAACTCATTGTTATTGCAGCCGTCGCCATTGGGGGCGTTAAGATCACTGGCGGGTCAGGCTCAGTAATCGGGGTTTTCCTTGGCTGCGCTCTCTTAAGCTGCATCAACGTAGCCCTAACCGTTCTCGGTATCGCAGCCGATTGGCAGCTTTTAGTTTACGGAGCAACCATTCTTATCGCGCTTACCGTCGACGCAATTTCCCAACGAAGGAAGGCTAAGGCATGAAACGACCCGAATTGATTCCCGCAATTTTGACAATCTTGGTTGTCGCCTTCTTTTGGAAAATCTCTCCCGACTTTCGAGATGTGCAGTACCTCCTTGCCAACACTTCAATCTTTGCCGAAACTGGACTCCTAGCAATTGGACTGACCCTTATCATTATCAGCGGAAATATCGATCTATCCGTTGGATCATCCTTGGTTTTGACAAGTTGCTTGGTGGCCAAATTCAGCCACGACGGAACACCAGTATTCGTTTCGATCGTGATGGCTCTCGTCATCGGCACCCTATTGGGAACGATAAATGGATTGCTCATTACCATTGGAAAACTTCCGTCTTTCCTCGTTACCCTAGCGACGATGGCTCTCTACCGTGGCGTTGCCCAGGCGATGATGGGTCCCGAGAGCGCGAAAGTAGCTCATAGTCTGAAAGGAATCGACCGTTCCGATTTCCACGGCCTGCCATACCCATTCATCATTTTCATTGCCTGTGCCTTCCTTGTCGCGCTGATACTTCACCGAATGATCTTGGGGCGTTGGCTGTTTGGGATCGGCACCAATAAAGAAGCGGCCCACTACACAGGATTCCCCGTCAACCGAGCAACTATTTCTGCTTTTGCAATTACGGGATTTCTCATTGGCATAAGTGCCCTCCTGATGGACTCGCGGCTAGGGGTAGCTCGCCATGACCTAGCCAAGGGCATCGAACTGGACGCAATTACAATCGTTGTCGCCGGAGGAACTGCGATAATCGGTGGGAAAGGAACGATGATTGGGACCGTTTTGTCGTGGCTCCTCATCTATTTTGTGAAGACCGGAATGGGCGTCAACAACCTCAAAGCCGAATACCAGCTGACGATCATAGGCGTCATTCTTGTCCTTTCCGTCTTTTCTCAACAAATTGCTGACCAAATTTCGACCAACCGACGACCGAAACCAACTAAAATTCAAACAAGGTAATCACCGATGATCCGAATATCTCCATTTCTCATAGCCGGAACACTTTTACTCGTAGGATGCGGCTCCAGCTCTTCCAACGAACCGACCCCTTCAACCGCAACCGGTAACAACTCTGGGACAAAACTAAAAGTTGTCTTCATTCCGAAGGACTCGGCAAATCCGTACTTTAAATCGGTGAGTCAAGGATTTAAAGAAGCGAGCTCCGAGCTCGGTTTCGAATTCCAGGAACAGGGTCCAGCCACCGCCGACGCTACTTCCCAGCTCTCTATCATCAAGGATCAAATCCAGAGAAAAGCTGACGTAATCGTGATCTCCGCGAATAGCCCTGACGCTCTTAACGAAGCGCTCGATGACGCAACCGCAAAAGGAATCGTCGTTGTAACCGTTGATTCAGATCTAACCGGAAATGAATCACACCGAGCAGTAGGAGTCATGGCAACTGATACCAGCAAAATTGGTCCCGCTCAAATTGAACTCCTCGGCAAAGAAATGAACTACGAGGGCGAATTCGCTATTCTTAGTGCAACCACCGATTCGCCAAACCAAAACGCATGGATCGCGGACATGAAAACTGCGCTAAAAGATCCAAAGTACGCGAAAATGAAACTCGTCGATACCGTATATGGAAACGACGAAGCACAAAAGTCATCGACCGAAATGGAAGGCTTGTTAACAAAGCACCCCAACCTCAAAGGCGTGCTTTCACCAACGTCCGTCGGTCTAGCCGCAGCAGCCCAAGTTCTCGAAAACTCGGGAATGTACCCCGGAGGCAAAAAAGCCACTAACGGAGGAATTCATTTAACCGGTCTCAGCACCCCAAACCAGCTCAAAAAGTTCGTTGCCAACGGAGTTATCACCGCTTTTCAACTTTGGTCACCAAAGGACATGGGCAGCCTCGCCGCCTATCTTGGTACTGCAGCAAAAAACAAGAAAATCGAATTGAAGTTTGGTACCGAAGTTGACGGACCCAAGGGCACAAAAGTCAAGCTAAACGACAAGGGAGTCGTCTTTGCTGGCGACCTCGTAACTTTCGAAAAATCTAACATCGATACATTCGACTTCTAATGCCCGAAACAAAAAGTACTGTAGAGAGTCGCTGGGATACCTCAGCGGCTCCATCGGATCCGCTCGATCTTCTCGTATATGCCTCAAATTTGCTCGGGAGTGATCCTCGCATCACCAATTTTGGTGGCGGAAACACTTCCACAAAGGTAACTCAAAAGGACCCACTAACCGGCAAAAGTGTTGAAGTGCTTTTGGTTAAAGGATCGGGCGGAGATCTTGGTTCTGCGAAACGAGGGAACTTTGCCTCGCTCTATCAGGACAGAGTTGTTGGACTTGAAAACCTCGGGCTTCCCGAAGGCGATATTGTCGCCCTCTATTCTCACTGTATCTTCAACCTCAACCCATCGGCTCCATCAATCGATACGCCCCTCCATGCTTTTGTTCCTTACGCAGCGGTTTCCCACATGCACTCTGATGCCGTTATTTCCATTGCCGCATCCGAAAAGTGCGAAGAGCTAACCCAGAAGGTCTTCAAAGGAGAAATGGGACATCTCCCCTGGAAGCGCCCAGGCTACGATCTTGGACTCATGCTTCGCGACCTGATCGTAGCAAACCCAACGATTAAAGGAGCGATGATGCAATCGCACGGGTTCATCTGCTGGGCAGACAAGTGGCAAGACTGCTACGAGCTGACGCTCAAGTTCATCAATCAAGCCGTTGAATACATTGAAGCAAACAAAGTTAATCCGCAACCTTTTGGTTCATCCGCTGGAGCATCAACGACCATTTCCGCGAGTGACCTCCTCCCGATCCTCCGCGGCAAAGTATCGTACCAAGGTCAACGATTGATCGCAACCCTCGATCAATCTCCCGAGGTTATGAACTTTCTTGATGGATCTGAGATGCCACGCCTCGCTCATCTCGGTACCTCTTGCCCCGACCACTTCCTCCGTACCAAGATTCGTCCGCTCGTGCTCGAAGCAACACTCGACGAAGCGGTGATCGACAAGGCATTTGAAAATTTCCGCAAAGAGTACGAAGCCTATTACAACCGTTGCAAAAAGGCCACATCTCCGGCAATGCGCAACCCCAACCCGAGCGTGATCTTGGTTCCGGGAATCGGAATGTTCAGCTTTGCAAAGAACAAGCAAGAATCGATCGTGACCGGACAGTTTTACAAGAACGCGATCGCGGTCATGAGCGGAGCGGAAAAAGTTGACAAGTATGTCGCCCTTCCCGAGCAAGAAGCCTTCGACATTGAATACTGGCTGTTAGAAGAAGCCAAACTCAAACGTCTACCACCACAAAAGGAACTTACCGGACAAGTTGCTGTTGTCACCGGTGGAGCGTCGGGCATTGGCAAAGCTACTGCAAGACGGCTGATCGAGCTCGGCGCCCATGTCGCATTGTTCGACATCAACGAGACTGGTCTTGCAAGTACAAAAGACGAATTGCAAAGCCAAGCTGCCACCAAGCAGGTAGTCGCGACAATGGTTTGTAACGTCACTCAAATCGCCTCAATTCAAAACGCCTTTAATCAGGTCATTCACGAATTTGGGGGAGTCGATATTGTCGTTGCGAACGCCGGAAACGCCCGCCGAGGCAACGTGACCGATACCTCTCCCGAGGACTACGCCCTGCTCAGCGACCTCCTCATGAAGGGCTACTTTGACTCTCTTGGCGAGGCTATCAAAGTCATGGTTCAGCAAGGCACCGGAGGATCATGCGTGGTGGTTGGCTCCAAAAATGGTGTCGCCGCAGGAAATAACGCCGCCCTCTATAGCGCCGCCAAGGCGTTCGAGCTCCACCTAATGCGCGTGACCGCCGCAGACTTTGCGAAGCAGCACATCCGGTGCAACGCGATCAACCCCGACGGAGTGGTTACGGACTCGGCAATATGGTCAGCCGAATGGAAAGAGCAAACTGCAAAAGCCCTCGGAATCAAGCCCGAAGAACTCGTTGATCACTACGCAAAACGATCATTACTCGGTACCGTAGTCACTCCCGACGACTGTGCCGAAGCAATCTGTTGGCTAGCCAGCGACGCTCGAAGTAGCCGAACAACTGGATGCGTCATAACGGTTGACGGCGGCAACAAGGAAGGTTTCTTACGGTAAAGCGACCAGTTCATCTGATGCTCACTTGCCTGTGCGATGCGTACTACGGCAATGTGGGAATCGCCACCGTCAAGGTTCTTGAGCACCTCGGGTGTGAGGTTCAATTTGATGCCAGACAGACCTGTTGTGGACAGCCACCCTTTAACGCTGGCGATTGGAAGCAGGCTCGAACCGTCGCCACGTACTCAAAGGAACTCCTGTTCAACCAAGGGCAAACCGTTGTTACTCCGAGTGCTTCCTGTGCAGCAATGACGAGGGAAGGCTACCATCTCTTGTTCCCTGACCAAGAGCCATCCCACGCCTTTGAGCTTTCCGAATTTATCACCAAAGAACTTGGCATTTTGGAGTGGAAAACGACCAAAACGTACAAGAAGCGGATCGCTTTTCACCGAGCGTGCCATGGTCGAGGTATTGGCTTGACAGACGAAGCCGAGCGGCTTATCGCCTCTATTCCTGGCGTCGAATTGATCCCCATCCGAAACGCCGAACAATGTTGTGGCTTCGGCGGAGCATTCTGCGTCAACGAACCCCATCTATCGTCTGAAATCGGGAAAGCGAAGATCGCTACTTTGCTCGAAAACCAACCCGACGAAATAGTGAGTGGTGACATGGGTTGCCTCATGCATCTCGGTGGAATTCTAAGACACGACGGCAACCAAATCCCAATCCGCCACTACGCCGAAATCCTCGCGGAGACAATATGAGCAAATTGCCAATCTTTGTCAATTTGATCCGGAGGATCACAGATGGTAGCCAGGTGGTCGAAGACCCCTGGAAAGCTGCAGATTTCTTCCGACCCCGTAGGGCGTCGCAGAATCCCTCGTTTTTGGGTAGGACGGTGTCATGAGCACTCGCGTCGAGAAATACTCAAACCTCATCCAGCTCGAAACTGCGGCAAATGTCTCCAATGCTTCCCAAGCTAAAACCGCCCAGCGGGTGACCGCCCTCAACGCGTTTTTCGACGAACCAGAAAAGATGCAAATATGGGCAAGTAAAGTCAAAGGTTACGTCCTCGACAACCTGGCAGATCTTCTCGTTCAATTCGAAACAAACTGCATAAGAAGCGGAATCCAGGTCCACTGGGCGGAGGACGCGAAAGAAGCGAACGAGATTATCTTGGGTATCTGCAAGCAAGGGACCGGAACCACCATCGTCAAAGCCAAATCAATGGCGACCGAAGAAATCCACCTCAACAAGGCCCTCGAATCCAACGGGTTTCAACCAATCGAAACTGACCTCGGCGAGTTTGTGGTGCAGATCGACGACGACGTACCCACCCACATCGTCACCCCGATCATCCATAAAAATCGCCACGATGTTTCGAAAAGCTTCGTTCGTGAAAACCTCGGTCCCGAAACGACCGTCCCCGAGGAGCTCGCCCTTCAAGCTCGAGTCCATCTAAGATCAAAATTCCAAGCTGCCAACATCGGAATCAGCGGCGTCAATTTCGGCATTGCCGAAACTGGGCGAATCGTGCTAGTCGAAAACGAAGGCAATAGCCGACTCTCCACCACAGGCGTAGACATCCACATCGCCGTCATGGGAATCGAAAAGGTTCTTCCGACCGAGCAAGACTTAGCCACATTCCTGCCCCTCCTCGCCGGGTCAGCAACCGGTCAGCGCATTACCACCTACACCCATTTCATTACCTGTCCTCGTCAGCCTTACCAAATCGATGGCCCAACCGAGGTTCATCTTGTTTTGCTTGACAATGGTCGAAGCAAAATCCTCGCCGGGGAATATCGAGATATTCTCAAGTGCATCCGCTGTGGGGCGTGTCTCAATGTTTGCCCCATCTATCGCCAAGTGGGGGGTCATGGTTATGGACACGTCTATAGCGGTCCCCTT
The DNA here is from genome assembly GCA_043770615.1 of Armatimonadota bacterium. Taxonomy (GTDB): domain Bacteria; phylum Armatimonadota; class Fimbriimonadia; order Fimbriimonadales; family Fimbriimonadaceae; genus Fimbriimonas. The sequence continues at coordinate 42,363 of JAYVHY010000089.1, forward strand.
GGTGCCGTCCTTGCCCCTGGGCTCGAAGGCGTGAAAGCCTACGGAGACCTTGCAAAGGCGTCTTCCCTGTGTGGAGCATGTGAAGAAGTCTGCCCGGTTCGAATTCCGATCCCGCGAATGTTGCTCCAGCTGCGCGATGAGTCGTTCCAGGCCGGTGCCAACACCGATAACATCCCTTGGCGAGTCTTCTCAGTCGGAGCGACTAAGCCATTCGTTTGGAAGTCAGGATTGATGATGTTGCCAATCGCACCCATGGTTCCCCATCCATTGGCATTAGCTTGGAAGTCAAGCCGAGACTTACCAAAGAACGAACAAGCGAGCTTCCGCAAATGGTGGAAATCTAAAGCCTAAGATTGCTTCCTTCGCCTTAGCATCGCAAACAGTCCAAGTCCTAGTACCGCCATTGTAGTGGGTTCCGGTACCGAGCTAAGCGAAAGGTGCGCAGTCCCCTCAAACCCCGGATTCCAATAGTTCGAGTAATTGCCGCTACCGTTGTAGACCCCCGCAGCCGCAAAAGAATAGAACTGAAGCGAGTTTGGCGCGATAACTGAACTTGACCGAGCGACAAACCCAGACTTCGATTGAGAAGGCAGAATGTCATCGGGTCGAGAGTACAAGTTCAGCCAAATGTTGTTGTACATCGTGTCGCTTCCGCCGTAGCTCTGGTTACTCCAAGTCTTAAACTTCTCTGAATCCCAACCGGCAGGAGTACCAATAATCTGTCGTCCCGAGTCGAGCAAGACTCCGAAAAAGTAAAGGTCCCCCTCACCCGGAAGTAAGTTATTGGTGAGCGTGAAATGTAAATCCCATGCCCCTGCCGAACCAGTAGCTGTATACGTTGCCGTTGGGGCACGCTGCGCCAAAGCCGAAGCACCCAGAGCCACAATTGCTATCGCCGAGAAAGAAAGCCTATTCATCTCCAAAACCAATAAACTTGGTCACTTGACCAAGCTAAGTCAATAATCTAACACAAGTTGTTAGGGTTTTAGGGACTAGGTTTTAGGTTCAAAATGAAATCTGGCACTACTGCCAGATCGCAAAAATACTGGCTAGTTCTGTGGCTGAAAGGCCCGACATTCGAACGAGTTTCGAACGATTTGTCTCGCTTCCGACAAAGATGAAATTTCGCGAAGGGAAATCATTTGCATGAGCAAATTCCCAATCGCAGTTGCTTCGACCGGACCGGCAATCACCGGGCGGGCACAGGCGTTTGCCGTCAATTGATTAAGGAGTTCGTTTTGGGATCCTCCTCCAAAAATGTGAATCTGGTTGATGCGACGACCAATCAGCGATTCGAGGTCGTCAATGTTCGAACTATATTTGTTCGCAAGGCTTTCCAGAATTAGGCGTACCATTTCCCCTCGGGTTGTCGGAGAATTCTGATTTGAATCGAATAAGTAATCGTTGATCCGATCTTCCATCCGGCTTTCATCACTATTCGGGGAGAGAAACCGGGGATCATCCGGATCGAATGATGATCCAGTTGAGCGAGCCAATTTTGCTTCGTTTTGAAGGGTTGAATACGACACCTCGCCCCACTCTGCGCGGCATTGTTGCAATATCCAGAGACCCATCACATTCTTACAGAGCCGGGTGTTGCCAAAGACTCCTCCTTCGTTCGTGTAGTTAAGCCGATATGATTCGTCGGAGATCAGCGGCAGAGCTTGTTCTACGCCAAGGATAGACCAAGTTCCAGAGCTTATCCAAGCAACGTCAGCCGAGGTCGAAGGAATTGCGACCACCGCTGACCCAGTGTCATGACAAGCAGGAGCAACAATTTCCGATTGCCCGTTCTTTGTTCGCCCCAACGAAGTGCCGGGTTGAATAATCGTCGGAAAAATATCGGTTGGAAAGCCTTGCTGATCAATCAGGGAAGTTGACCAAAGACCATTTTCAGCACAAACCAGTTGAGTCGTGGTTGCATTGGTGAACTCACACACAATTTGTTGTTCAGCTGAAAGCTGATAATGAATGTAATCAGGAATCGTGAGGAAGTGTTTTGCCTTATCAAGAATGGAATGAGGCGTTGCGGCGAGTTGGAAAATAGTGTTGAAGGGAAGGAACTGAATTCCGGTTTCGCGGTAAATCTGACGAGAGGCAAGTCGCTCCATGACGCCGTTCGTTCTGGCATCTCGATAGTGGAATGGTTGTTCAACCAGCTGATGCTTTTCGTCTATCAGAACATAATCGACGCCCCAGGTATCGACTCCAACCGACTTAACATCCTGTTGCAAATTAATACTGCTTTGAACGTTTTGAATCAAGGTTTGAATGTCCCACCTCAAAGTCCCGTCAAGACGAATAGGTGTATTAGCAAATCGGCAAATCTCAGAAATCCGTAGTCTTCCATCCACTAATTCGCCAGCTACAATCCTGCCGCTTTCTGCTCCAATATCGACGGCAAGACTACTCATAGACATAAACCAAAAGTTCACCGGGACCATGAACACCGCGAACCAAAATCCCTTCGATATCAGCGGTTCGACTCGGGCCAGTGATCAAAACCGAAGTTGTCGTTGGAATTTTCGGAATAGCCTCGGCCAGCGTCGCAACAATTGACTTTTGTGAAACCAAAACAATGTTTATCGGCGGAGCCAAGCTCGACATTCTCGATCGACCCGCACCCGCTGTGACGACCAAAGTTCCAGTCTCCGCAACGGCAAGTTCCGCAAGCGAAATTCCAACTTCCACATCCCAGATATCATCTTGAACCGACGAGATTCCAAGAACATCAGCCGCGGCGGGCTCCACGAAGCATCGTTTTTTCAGGAAACCATCTAATTCAATGCGAGAGATCAATCGCCCTCCTAAGGCATTCAAGAATCCTTCAAAAGATTGCCAGAGGTCAAGGCTGTCGAATTTCGAAGCCGAGCCTGAACCTGGATGCAAAGAAGAAACCGATGTGGCTTTGACTCGATCTAAAATTCGCTCCCGGCTTGTTCCCATTGCAGTCAAACCGTACCCGAACTAATGTCATGCCGACTATAATCCACAAAGAGTTATTGATAAATGAACGAAGCATATAAGAGACTTTCCGAGAGCCTAACCAACCAAGGCGTCGATGTTGAATCGGTTTTGGAGAATCTACAGCGCCAACACATCGAGACTCCGAGCTGGGGATACGGCAATAGTGGAACCCGTTTTCGAGTATTTCCCAACAAAGCTGCCGCGCGAAATGTCCATGAAAAGATTGACGATGCCGCACTTATCCATAAGCTCTCAGGAGTCGCTCCAAGCGTAGCACTTCATATTCCGTGGGACTATGTTTCTGACTGGAAAGCACTTGGCGAATACGCAAAGAACCAGGGTATCAAGATCGGCGCAATCAATCCTAACGTTTTCCAAGATGAAAGCTATATGCTTGGCAGTTTGTGCCACGCTAAAGCCGATATTCGAAACAAGGCGATCGAACATATGGAAGAGTGTTGCTCGATCATGGAGGCTACCGGAAGCGACTTACTCTCAATCTGGCTCGCAGATGGTACGAATTATGCCGGACAAGACAACATCCGAAACCGAAAAGGACTGCTGTTGGACTCGCTAAAAAAAGTCTATGCAAAACTTCCAGCCAACTCTCGGATGCTTCTCGAATACAAGTTCTTCGAGCCTGCCTTCTACCACACCGATATCGCCGATTGGGGCACCTCATTTGCATTGTGTCGGCGCCTTGGTCCCCAAGCTGAAGTCTTAGTCGATACGGGTCACCACGCCCCAGGTACAAATATTGCTTACATCGTCGCTCAATTGCTGGATGAAAGTTGCTTGGGAGGTTTCCATTTCAATTCCCGAAACTATGCCGATGATGACCTCATCGTGGGAAGTACCAACCCGTTTGAGCTATTTACCATCTTCACCGAGCTCGTTTCTGCGGGTGATCTTGCCAAAAATGTCGCCTACATGATCGACCAAAGCCATAACATCGAGCCAAAGCTCGAGGCAATGCTACTCAGCGTGATGAATTGTCAAACCGCCCTTGCCAAGGCGTTGATCGTAGACTATTCAACCCTCGCCGAACTCCAAACGAACGGTGACGTGCTCGGTGCCCATAAGCTGCTGATGGACGCCTTTGAAACGGATGTTCGTCCACTCTTAGCTGAGGTCAGAACTCGAATGGGTCGACCGGTTGACCCGATCAAACAACTCCGAGAAAGCGGAATCGAGGAGAAGCTTTCGATGGAGAGATCTTAGACGAGAACCAAAAGTTTTTGGGTTTTCCCTACCACCACAAGCCACGTCTGCCCCGGTTGTCTAAAATTCGATTTTCAAGACTTTCGCTTCTTCGATCTTCGAGAGCCACGTCGTCCCAACCCTTGTGGAGCACATAGCCCAATGAAGCCAATATGATTAATCCAACAATCATTGCTGTCATTCCAGCAATCGGAACCCAGTTGCCTCGCGAAAATTCTGAACTTACTATTCCACCGTTTCGTTTGAGACCCCCATTTGTGATTTGGACTTCTCTTGTGATGGCAACAATAAGCCCAAAGCCAAAACAATAAGCCGAGAGCCAAACCGTCGCGATAACCCCAAGTCCAGATCGCAGCGAAATCATTTGTGGCAGAATCGCCATCCGCTCAGACTGAGTTACCAGCGGTCCGGAGCCAATAGGATTAACCAATCGAATTCTTGAAATGTATCTTCCAATTACCCAAAGGTGTGAAATCGAACCCACCTGAAGTTCCCGCATTTCGTCTGGATCAGCCTCATAAGTATCAATTGCACCACCATTGAGGCGGACCATGACTGTAGCCCGCGTCTTGTCAAGTGATGAAGTCATCTTAAGGATCTCGCAACCCGGTTTAAATACTTCCATCGACCTCGGCTCCCATCCATTTCGAAGTCGAATCTCAAGACCAAGTAGCAAAAGGGCAATGATTCCAAAAGCAATCAAAACGACCAAACTGACCAGATTAAAGGTACTTGCAATGTTCGGATTGCTTCGCCAGGAATCACCGCCATACTCGTTCGGCCGCTTAACGATGAAGAGAATCGCCAAGCAAATACCGATAACCCATGCAGTGGCAAGGTTGTAGACAAACAGGCTAGATCGAACCCGAACCATTACTCGTCTTGGTTGGTGATTCCGTTTCGCAAGAATTCGACCAACTGCTTTTGCTCCAATGCAGTCAGGTTAAGCTTCTTGAGATTTCCATGGTCGCCACCACGGTTGTAAAACTCAACGACTTCCTCGAGGCTCGGAATGCTTCCGTTATGCATGAACGGCTCGCTCCGCCCAACACCCCTAAGCGAAGGAATTTTAAATGCGTCTTTCAACTCGGGATTGGATTTCTCGACTGTCATTCGGCCCGGGTCAGGATCAAGAACCGGGGATTGGTAAACGCCCGTGTTTTTGTATGCGGGTCCGGCTTTGGTAAAAGCAAGCGAAAAGTGGGGTCCGGCATGACAAGTGATACATTGCCCCTTTGTTTTAAAAATCGCCAGACCGGCAATCGCGTCCTTTGACATTGCGTCCTTTTCACCCTTCAGCCAGTGGTCATACGGCGTGTTGTTCTGGGTAATCGTTCGCTCGTATGTTGCCAACGCCATCGCAACTCGCTCATTGGTGATTTCTTTTGTTCCGAAGGCCTTGTTAAACTGAGTCTCGTAACCAGCTTTTGCGAGTTTCGCAGGCAGTTTGTCAAGATCCATGTCCATTTCCTTCGGATGCTTAATTGGAAAGAGTGCCTGCTCCTCAAGATTCGAAGTCCTGCCGTCCCAAAAAAGTCGCTCAGAATATCCAACATTGTAAAGGCTCGGTGAATGTCGATTCAGAGCTTCTTTGGTATCCCCAATCGAAATCGTTCGTCCATCTCCAAATCCACGATCGGGCTCGTGACACCACGTACACGGCGTGGCTCCTGTCTTACTGAGGCGACCATCGGCAAACAACATTTTGCCAAGCTCGGCTTTAGCTTTGGAATAAGGATTATTGGCTGGATAGATGACCGGACCTGGCGTGGTCAACGATAAGTCTTCTCCACCGGCTTTCGAAAGGACGCCCGAGGCAAACACAAAGAGTCCGAGAGAGATCGTGAACCAGCGCGGATGAATTGGAAATGCCATAGATATTACTTCAAGATTACACTACGGTCATACGGCAAATCACAACCAGAATGCGGCAGTAACTCTCAATTGGCTATAAATTCCTGAGCCGATGCTTTTCAAATCTACCGCCCGTCCTTACTTCATGAAGTTTTTGCGCATGGTAATTGTTGGAGCCTCGGCTCTTGGAATCTTAGCGTTCCGAAGCGGTGAAGACGCCGAAAAAATTCAAGAAGCAAAGACGAGAATGGTTGCTCTTCCCCGCCTCGATACTGTTCTCTGGAAGCAACTGATTCAAAAGCATGGCTGGCTTTACGGCTCGCCAAAAGCAAAGATCAAAGTCCTAGGTTTTCTCACCCCAAACGCAAAATCAGCTTCAAAGAACATCCTTTTTGGCGCCCCAACCCGAGAGGGCGATGTTATTTGTAAAACGATCATGATGCCCGATTCCATTGCAAAGACATGGAACCTTGCGTCAAAGCTGCGCATTGCATACGCCTTGATGGAGCCAACAAAATACAAAGCACCACCCATCATTCTCAACGCTATGAAGCAAATTGGAGAGCCAAAATTTGGCGACTTTGATCGAGAATTTAAATCGCTTCCGATTGACATTCAACAGAAAGCCGAAGACGAGTTTGAGTCATATAAAGAAGTCGCAAAATTGATCAAAGTCGACACCTACTACATGCTCATGCCAAATGATGAAGTGGTGGAGATTGGTCATCCATTCAACGTTGAGAAAGTTTGGAATGACTACTTAGTCGCAAAGGCAAATTAATCTTCTTCAAGCTCCTCAATAGTCTTGGGCCAATCGCTCTTGAGCAATCGAGAAAGCGACCGATCAGCCAGCAACCTGCCCTCGTTTTGGCATCTTGCGCAATAGTTCGTTTCATTTTCGGCGTAAACGATGTGCTGGATGGGGGCAGAACAAACCGGGCACGGTTGCTTAAACTTACCGTGGGTCGCAAAGTCCTTTCGAAACGCGGTGACATCGCCGGGCTTCGGAAAGCCGACGTACAAATCTAAAAGCCTCTTGCGCCAGAAGCCTAGTGTTGACTTCGCCGCTTCGTAAAGACGGGCAACTTCCTCCGGCTTCAGCGCTTGGGTCAATCGAACTGGCGAAAGCTTCGCGGCAAACAAAATCTCGTCCGAATAGGCATTGCCAA
>JAYVHY010000090.1:0-2238 GCA_043770615.1 Armatimonadota bacterium
GGCCCAGGCAAGTACTCCGCATAGTTTAAATGGTATCGAGATTGGTCTGCAATCAAGCATGAATCCTTAAAATATCCGTCAGCCTTGCCAATCGCAAAATCAATGTAGAAGCTCATCTTCATGTCCTTAACGCTCTTCATCTTTGCGTCAGCGGCAGCAACGAGCGTTCGCGCCTCGGTTTGACTCTTTGTCCATCCCGCCTCGCCAGCTGGCTTTGGATCTACGATTACGGGCTTAACTGACTCAGGAGGGGGCTTGGTTGGGTCTGGCTTGGTGGTCTCAGGTTTGGTTGGGGCTGGCTTATTCGTATCCGCTGGCGGCGTGTTCGTATCGACAGGCTTATTGGTTGCCTCAGGTGAGTTATTCGAGGACGGAATGTTCGTATCTGGTGTGGTCCCCGGTAATGCTGGCTGATTGGTGCTCGCAACTGAAGGCGAAGGAGAATTCTTCGCTTCCTCCTTTTGGCATCCAACGGCACCAATGGCAAGCAGTGCCAAAACTCCAAAACTAAATTTCATTCCATTCATTGTATCGTAGGTCCCATCTCAGGACTATTCGCCCACATCGTAATGTCGAGGTCTGCAAACGGTGCGTCCTTTTGTTGACACTCAAGTAGGAACTCTTGTTCCTTACTGGTTAGTTCCCCGCCACCAAAGACTCGCTCTGCGTAACCGTAAAGAACCAAGAAGCGATCGACGTGATCCGAGAACCTGATTTCCGCATAATCTTTCGCCGCAAATGTGGAAATCAAGAATTGCCAGTCGCTTGCTTCGGCCAGCAACATTTCACGTGCCGCCTGTCGAATGATCTCATCGGCTGCGCCACCCGCCCAATCACGCGACATTTTTCGCATCTTGCGCTCGCAGTCGTACAGCTTTTCCCACGTCCATAAATTGTCTTTGTTCAACCAGATGTAGTGGTAGCCGCCTTCACCCCACGATCCTTCAGGAAGGGTTATCAGGTGCTTTGCCGGGTCAATGTCCAGTACGTCTCCGCCACTGACCATATCCACGGTGCCGTCTTCATGGAGCAGCTTTGCGAGTTCATAGAGGAACTCGGGGCCTTCCCACCACCAATGTCCAAAAAGCTCGGTATCGTACATCGCGACAACGGTGCCGTTACGATCGGCTTGCCCTTTGTAGGTCGCCAAAGTGGTTTTGAGAACTTCCACCATATCAGCGGCATGATCATTGATCTTTTCAAATGCCTTGTAAGGATCGTACGGTGCCTTTTGCCCAAGATCGGCTTTGTTCTCGCTGATGCGCCAATACTTGTGCCGCCCTGGATAGAGTTGCTTATGAAATTCGAGGTACATCGGGTCGCCCGGGTAACCGACTTCGCCCGACCAAACTTTCACTGTCGTCTCTTGGTCTCGAGCAAAGCAAACTACGCCGTTAGGCAACATGTAATGCTCGTATTCGCTACGCTCTTCGGCGGGTGGCGTGAAGTACTTGCTGCTGCGGGCAAACATCTCGGCGAGCTGCGGGAACTTGGCCCCATAGGTGCCGATCGGGTTTCCGCCCCTAATCATGTGGTAATCGACAAAGAAGTATTCGATTCCCTCGTCCTTCAAAATCTCTTCGGTCCCCATTCGAGACCAAGGGGCGGCGTTGTCGTCGGCTGGCGGCTTCCAGTCATACCGTGGTCGGTAGGCGCACTCGGGGAGCCAGATGCCTCGGGGTTGCTTGCCAAAGTGCTTCTTGTAGGTATCAACACCTAGCTTGACCTGAACCTTGCAACTCTCGTCGGTCCCCATTAATGGCTGGTAGCCGTGGGTTGCACCGCTGGTGATGACTTCGATAGAACCCTGGTCTTGGAAGTACCGAAATCCGGCGATGATCGACTTATCCCATCGGTTCAAGAACTGGTCGAGCTGCTTCTCGTATTGTCCGATCCAGAAGTGAGAAAGCCCTTCCATCCACATGGGGCCTTCTTGACGGAAGGTCTTGGCATCAATTTTCGCCGCGGCGATCTTCTCAGCGCAGTACTCGATAAGGCTTTCTTTGAATGACGGATCTTCGAGTTGCTCGGCAAGAATCGGGGTCATGTTGACCGTCCAGCGAGGCTTGATTCCTTGCGCCAGCAAGCGGTCCAATGAATGCAGAAGGGGCAAATAGCACTCTATCGCGGCTTCGTGGATCCAGTCAGTACCGTGGGGGCTCTTTCCATGGCTGAGAACGTACGGCATGTGCGAGTGAAGACAAAGCAAGAGCCGACCGATAGCCATAGTTCAGTTTA
>JAYVHY010000091.1:0-11474 GCA_043770615.1 Armatimonadota bacterium
CGCCTGCAATGCGCATCGCTTCGAGATAGTCTTCTCCGTCTGATTTTTCGGTCGAGAGCCAGGTGATGCCTTCGGCAATCTGGTTCTGAGCTTTTGCGATATCCATGAAGTGCTCGGCAATACCGTGCCCAAGTCCGCGTGAACCAAAGTGCACGCCAACCCAGATTCGGTGTTGCTCGTCTTCAAAGATATCGACATAGTGGTTTCCACTTCCAATGGTTCCCAGTTGGGTACGTGCTTTGTCCTTGCGGGACTTCAACACTGGCATCTTCCAGGCTTCATCGTCGAAAAGTTCGTGGTCCACTTCTTCGTTGTTTGTACGTCCTACGCCAAACGAGATCTTCTTCATGATCTCATCCATGTACGGATTGATCTTGGATTTGACCTTGATGGCGTCTACTTCCAGTCGGACGGCTTTATTGCCACAGGCAATGTCGTAGCCGATACCACTGGGTGAGATTCGATGTCTATAGGCAACCACGCCCCCGATAGGGACGCCGTAGCCGACGTGATGGTCTGCCATCAGCGCCAACCGCTCCGCACCCGTGGCTCGAGCGTTGTCGAGTTGTTTGAGGGCCTCCGGAAAAACCGGATCGCCCCAACACGGAATGTTATCTATGAGCTTCATGGACAAGGGAATTTAGACGATGGAATTAGGAAAATGTTCGAAACGAACATCGGTCAGTCGGCAATTCGCATCAATTTGAGTCTGCGAAAATAAAATGTTCATTTTGTAGCACCGCATTTTTGACTATCTGAAGGTGTGTCTAACGATTGATTTCTCGGGGCGTTAGTTTTTTGCATGATCAACTTTAGAATTTCTGATAGCTCGTGGTTGAGTCAATGAGTGCGCACTTTTCAAAATCTTGCACGACATTCTTTTTTTCGTTCGAATCATTGATGAACGGCTTTTGTAGAAAAGTGTTCCTAAATTCTCCGCGAGATTTTGAGCAGGCGAAAGAATGGATTTGGACTTGTGCCAAATCAAGCTTCAGTATACCGGTAAAAGTAGAATCAAGTCTACTATTATTGCTCGCGATTTGGTTGTCCAAGACCCTTTAGACAGCGAGACAAAGACTGGGAACTTCCTACCTTTAGTTCACATTGGCTAGCAGTCAGCTTGGGATGGGTTATTTTCGTGACACTGTTAATGACGTCTTCGTACCTAGGATTTGCCGGTGATTCAGCCTAGTCACTGAAGGCTAACGTCGACCGCCTGAACATTCCTTGGAGCATCACGATTTTTCGTCAAGAGGAACCCAATTACGCGGTAGATAGCGAAATAGATCACCAACCCATATGTGATCATCGCAAATGTCGGAATCGAGGTTTGCCGTCCGGCCACCGATTCACAAAAACCATAAAGGGGAGACATGAGTGCGATGTCAACGGACATAATCATGGAGGCAGCCGAATCACTCCAGGTCCCGACATCTCGCGGCATAGCGGGTGGAATAGACATTGCGATGCGGCTTAGTACAGCGAGTGCCGCCAACGCCATGGAACACAGTGTGCCATGCAGAAGCCACATGCGAGCGAGCCAGCTAGATTTGCACGCAATAGCCACAAGCCAGTAGGGCGCGAGCGCCAATACCACCGTATCGAGTCCGATCACGAATCTCATTGTCTATTGATATTTTAACTTGACTTCATTGAACAAGGACGGCTGAAACGGCTCCTTGATCATATTCAGGTTTAATCGCAGCTTCGTGAGAACTCGAAATACTACCCAATAAAGCAGAAAGCCATAACTGACAGGGATCCAGTCAGGACATGCAGTAGGTCGTCCTAGACTGTCGAATCGGAAATTGCCGTACTTGTTCTGAATCAATCCCAGCGGAGCGAACGCTAACCGCTCAGGAATGAAGTACTGACTCACATCGACCCCGTACTCGCATCCGTGGGGCGACGACATATTGGCAATTGGAATCCGACTCAGCACCGTCACCACAGCAAATAGTAGCGGATATCCAACCAGCCAAACCCGAGGCGAATCGATGTTCATCTTCGCGATCAGCCCAGTTAAAAGGTAGGGAACCGCAATCATGAAGCAAAACAGTGGAATGCTGAGCATCCAGCTTAATTGTCGGCACGAAACGATCAACTCTCGAAACATGCTTACAATGTCAACTTCTTTTCCATTGCCAAGGCGCTTTGGCGGACTTGGAAGAGGTGCGAATAAGCATGGTATGGTAGTGTCCGCAAGGATTCTTGCTTGGTATGAAGAAGTGATCAATATTAATCAAAGTTGCGTGAATATGTTATTTTATGTAATATACTTTAGATGAAATATGTTGAATGAACCATTTTCCGTTGTTCGTTTATTTGTCCTTGGACTTCTGGTTGATTCCAATCGTCACGGATACGAGGTTGTCGCGGTCGCCGAGAGGTGGGCGGTTCATCGTTGGGCAGGCATCTCCATTGGTTCAATTTACAATGCGCTTCGGCAACTCACCAAGGCGGGCTTTGTTGAGGTTGCCAAAATCGAAAAACACGGAAAGCGACCCGAGCGTTCGGTCTATAAGATCACGACAAGCGGCCAAATTGAGTGCCGAAGAATGATCGAACATGGTCTTGGATCTCTTGAGTATGAGGGCCGCGAAGTAGACATGGCGCTTGCCTTTGCTCATCTCATTTCTCCAGACGTCCGGGTTGCCAAGCTCAAAGATCGACTCGGACCGTTAACCGAGCGAATGCAGCAGCTCCAAGTTTTGGCTGACTCTTACGAGAACTGTCTCTTAGAAAGCCGTTCCGATCTCGAAACTTTCCGGATGTTGCGAATCCAGCAACCTTGGATTTTTTGTGGCGTAAAGCACGGTCTCGCTCGGATTACGGTTGAAGAGGCTTGGACCCGTGACCTCATCCTAGAAGTCGGCAGTTGGACAACGAGCCAACAACTCACCCAACCGAACTAACCATGATTATCGCTTTTCTCGCCATCGCAAACCAAATCGTCAACCCTTATGCTTCGAGGACACTTGATGTTCTCGATATCCCTAAAGGACGATTGAAAATTGTCTTTCGGGGCACAAACGGCCCAGTACGAATTCAAGCTGGATATGACCAGCAAGTTGTTCTCAAGCAACTAACCAGAGCCGACAAAATCATCAAACTAAGTGAGGTCAGATTAGAGAGGTCATGGAGCCGAAATGAGCTTAAGTTGATCACAAAAGAGAATTTTGTAACTCCCGGGGAGCCAAGCAAGAAGTATCCCGGAGCGATTGACTATTCGCCTCCTTACATCGAAACAACCTTGATTATTCCCCGAGAGACTGATCTCGACATCGAAACGACCAATTCTTCGATTCGAATCAGCGGCATAAACGGCAAGGTACGAGCAAAAAGTTTCAATGGGGACATCATTTTTGGAGTTCAAACCAGCCAGCAAAACCAAGTCGCGGTTAGAACATTCAACGGAAAGATTCAGTCCGAAGTGCCAATCATTGATCGCGAAAGTGCGTTGGTTGACCTTGAGTCGTTCAACGGCCAGATTCAGGTCAAGGCACCTAACCCTGCCCTTCATCTGGTCGGGGCAAATGTCTTCAACGGTACGGCATTCGTGAAGCAAGACTGGTATGTGGTTGACGGGTTCTTTACGAAAGTCAAGCCGGAAGGGCAAGTCAAATCAATTGACCTAGCCGGAAAATTTCTCGCTCCACCCTACGGCGACGCTCATTGTCACCACATCGACGGTGCCTACTTGGCGCGTCAGTTGAACGACAGGTACCTGTCCGAAGGGACTTTGTACGTTCAATCGATGGGTAACCATTCGAGCCTTCGCGACGAAGCAGATACAGTTGTCAATCGATCTAATTCGATTGATGTTGCTTATGCAAACGCCGGATTTACGGGAGATTTTGGTCATCCCGCCTATCTCTATGAGTCTTTGCAACTCCCCAGTGATGGCAAGCTTACGCCCAAAGAGCGTGGTGATTTTGTGAGAAGCCAGAAACGCGTTCAGCTTGGTGATTCCTATTGGCTAGCTGACACTCCGACCCAGTTAGAAGAAGCTTGGCCAAAGTTTTTGGCGAGTAATCCTGATCTGGTGAAAGTGTTTTTGGTGAATTCTCTAAATCGATCTAAGAATTTGAAAGGTGCGCCAGGAACAATTGGACTTGATGTTGCGATGCTCCCCCTTGTAGTCAAGAAAGGTCACGAGGCTGGTCTTAAGGTCTATGCCCATGTCGATACGGCTTATGACTTTTTGTTGGCAATGAAAGCTGGAGTTGATGGAACTGCTCACATGCCGGGATACGGGATGAACAGGGAAGAGGCAGGAATATTCGAGATTGATCGAAAAACGGCACGCATGGCGGAGAAAAGTGTAATTCAGCCTACGATTTCATTGGCAACTTACTATTCGGAAAAAGACCGATTCACAGCAGTGCAGCAACTTCAAAAGAAAAACGTAGCTGCACTTCGGGCGGCTGGCGCTACTTTCGTGGTTGGCTCCGACAACTTTTCAAAGACCCAGACGGAGGAAGCTCTATCGTGGGGTGCGGTTGGATTTAGCAATGCCGACATCCTGCGGTCCTTGGTCAAAGCAACGCCTCAGTCGATTTTCCCTCATCGAAAGATTGGTTGCATTGCGGATGGCTACGAGGGGAGCTTTGTGGTTCTTGACGCAGATCCGCTTTTCGATCTATCGAGAGCATTTGTGCCTACGCGGGTTTATAAGCGGGGCGTAGTTGTTTTTCAGAGGGCTGACAAGCAAAATTAGGTTTGTCGTTGATCAGGCGGACAGTACGGAAGGGTCTGAATACCCCTCTGTCTCCGACTCTTTAGGCAATAAACCGCAAGCTACCAGAGCGGGAGGGGCTATTTCCAACTCCTAGATGAGGCGTGACCAGTTTAAGCGTCAATCTGCACTGCGCCTATTCTTCTTCTCGAATAAATTTTGTCTGCCTAAAGACGCTTGGTTCCGCCACAAAATTTTCAAATCTTTTCATTAGTAAGTAGTCAAATTTGTTAATGCTGCTTTCGCTGGCTCTGACAAACTGCAGTAATTCCTTAATGTCAAACACATGAACCATTGCCCCTGTGCGCATTGCCGTTTCCGCGATTTCCTTTACTATCCCGTCCCAATCACCGAATGGCAGAATTTCCGAGACCAATACCAGGGCATGGGGCACGAGGCTTCGATCGAAATCGATGGTGTTTTGCGCGTGGTCCCGAATTTCTTGCCCAGATCTTATGGCTCTTATTGCACCTTCAAGTTGACTGAGCGCCTTCTTGACTTGCTTCTGCAAATTTGAGACCCGCCTCGTCGTACTTCGTTGATGATCAGTTTGCAATACAGAAATTGCTTTTGCCTCAATCAAGAAGTTTCCATATTCGCCTGAGCAAAAAATATCAGTGAGTTCCCTCCACTTACCTCCCAATAGCGTTTCTGGCGACCGGAAAATATTGGAGTCAAAAAGGCCCTCAAGCAAGTGCCAAATAATTTGTTCGTGCATTGGTCCCTCGTCTCCCGTCACTAAAAATTGTTCTGCCGAGTTGGCGCCTACTCCATGAATCTGAATGTGAGTGAAATCAGAAAACGAGAGTTCTAAGGCAAAAAAGAAATCTGAATGCACCAAGGTTTGCTCATCCAAGTTTCTACCTTCAAGCATATTTTCCATCTTGTCAAGAGCAAAAACTACAAGCTCGTCGAATGGTCCGACATAAGGTCCGTCTTTCAATACGTCGCTAAGTTCACTCACTGGTGATTGAATGAATACCTCGGTCCATGACACGCATCGGCATATGTCATCAAAGAGGAAAACTGGCGTCGACTGTCTTTCCAGGATTTCACTAAGTGCCAAATGCTCAGATTCATCCCTTTGCAATCCAAAAGCTGAAAAAGCTGCCTTCGGATCATCCCAAACGCGAAAGCCATTACACAAGTACGTCTTTCCTGAATGTCTGACAACGGCAAAAATCAGTTCGACTTTTACGCCGTCTACAATTGCTTTTAATATGTTAAGGGGAGCCTTAATAAGAATTGCGTGAGTATCTGAGCCAGTTGCTGGAACATACCAAACTGCGGCCGCTTCGACCATCATTTCATGATATATCCGCTCAGTTGGAATATGCATGTGTGAGTTTAGCCAATCAATCTTACCTTTCAGTCAAAGCATTTACAACCTCGGACCGTGCTCTAATATCTCCTTTTTAAACTCCAGAACCTTCTCGACCTCTGGATTCACCTTCCTCTTCTTGCGCGCCTTGCGCCACGTGCCATTAACCCGGTGATATCCCACGCTCGCCAACTGAGCCTCAAGCGTATACTTGATAAATGAATTCAACCGGTCCGTCATGGCATCGATCACCCGATACCGCCAATCCTCAACTTCAGGTTCAAAATCACCAAAGAATGATCCTCCCTCCCTTAAGACATTGTAAATCGGGAGGATCATCTAAACTGATGTCATCAAGCCTCTTGACCATCGTATTGGCTGCGCTTATAGAACTGAAGATCCTAAACAACTTGTGTTTGCGTCACTGCGTTGATAAATGTTAAGAAAACTCGCTGGAACCAAGATATTCCGTGACAGGCAAATAGTGAGTCACACATAACGTGCTTAGACTCTCAACTTCTCCTCCTTTGCTAAGGCGCTTCGGTGGACTCAGTGTAGGTCGGCTAAGCATGCCACCACTGTGCCTGCCGTTAGATCCATGTTAAGAATTGAGCAACGCCTAGCCAATGGTACAAAGCTTGCTACTATCTCTTGCCATACATGAAGACTTTCTTGATTTTTGCTCTGGGATTAGCGCTTGTAGGCTCCGTAAATGCCCAAATTGCATCGAATTTCAGCTTTGATTGGCAGACAATTGAGTCAACTCGTCAATTGGATTTGAGAAATATCAATGACCGCGGCGATGTTTTCGGTTATTACGTGAACCCGTCTGGACCAAAGACAGGGTTTATCTATAATCCGAATTCGGGATTTCAAGACATCGCGATTACCGACGGAGTCGAAGTAATCAGCAAATTGACATCAAGTGGATCGGTGTATTCCTATGGACAGAGCGCCACTGAGCAAGCCATCTTTAGAACAAAAATTGGCGGAACTGAAACCCGAATTGATTTGACTAACGGTGGAACCATCTCATTTAACGGTCCGATTGGCAACGTTAATATTGGCGATGACGACCGGATGCTATTCAGCGATTCAATTGGTCGAGCTTATTTATGGACTGCCGAAAGTGGGACGAAAGACCTTGGACCATCAACAGGCAGGTATACATTTGGACCGAGTGGGAGCTTAATTAGGGTTGATCGGAACGCTAATACTGTCACTAAGATTGCCCAAGATGGTACGGTCTCCAATATTGCATTGCCATTTGGCCCTCTAGTCTATGGAAAAATAGCAGGCTATCAAGAGACTAGCACTGGTGCTCAAAGATTTACATTTTTCGCATCATCGAGTGGTCCTTTTAGTAGCCGTTCCTCTACAGTAAGCTACATCGTTCCCGTTGATGGTTCGTTGCTTCCCAACCAGTTCGAACTAACCGAATCGTCCGGTGGTGGCTTCACGCTACTTTCAGGTCTCAAAATAGATGCTATGAATGAAAATGGCTATGTGGTGACGTCTAAATATGAGAATCCATTGCCCCAAAATATTACGAATTTGGATTCATTTGACGTTAGAAATAGTACTGGGGCGGTTTTTTCTGGAGCACAGATAAAGACAATCAATGGAGCTTCCGGATATTTGTTAGGCGAAGCTTCTATTCCCGGAATTAGCGGCACCACTCAGGTCTATGGGCGATATACCGGACAATATGCCCACGTCCCCGAACCCGCCAGCCTAGCCGTGCTTGGTCTTGGCGCACTCGGCTTGTTGCGTCGCCGGAAAATGAAGGGTTAGAACAACAACGAAATCGAATACAAAGCTAAGATGTGTCACCCCAAATTAGAAACCGGTTGGGCTTTCCACTCAAAGTGGGCTAGTGGGCTAGTGGGCTAAGCTTGCCACGATTGTGCCCTTGCCCACCATTTACTCGAATCGTCGAGGAGTTTCTTGTCGGAATTTTAGCCAATAAAAAGCGAGGAAGATTGGCAAAAGCAAGAGGAAGTTTGCGAAGCAAAGAATAGCTGGGTTCTCAAGTTGGTGGAAGGGCATCCCGTCGTGAAACATCATTTTCTCCCTGGGATGTGGGTGGTATCCGATGAGTGATGCGCAAACATAAGTAAGATCGACTTCAAGTAGGCCGATCAACAAAATAGGAAGAATCAGAAAGGAAAGGATTGAAGAGTTTAAGAAGCGAGACGACTCGAGAAAATCGAGATTGTTTGCTGCCACGAGATATATTCCCATGCGTACGACGACTACGCCGGCCGCAATAAAAACGGTGCCGACTATTTTCGAGCGCTTCCACCATGCCCAAAGTCGACGATTCTTGGTGAAGAGGATAAGGACAATAATCGGACAGGCAGCCAGTAGAGCCGCAACGAGATCCATTCTCTATCCCATGTTTGAAACCGGTTGTGCCTTCCACTCGAAGTGAGCGAGCAGTTTACGCATGACATCATCGTTCGAAGATGACTCGTTATGTAAATGGGGGAACGGAATTTCGGGCATTTCCAATTCAAACCCCCGAGAGACCAAATAAGTTTCAACTTGCTCTTGCGATCCGTAGGCGTAGATCCAGTCGTGTTCGTCGCAGATTAGGGTTCCTCCGCCGCTGGCTGAGTGAATCCATACATGGTGCCGGGCATCTCCTTCGAGAAAAGCCCGATAATGGTTGAGGAATCCTTGTACATCGTCGCTAGTTAGCCCGTCGACTTCATATTTCATGGGTTGGAACCCATCGGGAGGGGTTACCAAGAGGTACGCCAGACGGAAGGGCTCGGAAAAGAATCCGAGGAGATTGCTGAGGAGATCAGTGGAGCTTCCTTCTTTGGCGATAAGAATTCGGTTGACGCCAGAGATTGACTGTTTGACAAAACAGTCTTTGTATGTCATGGGCACCCAACCTTTGGCGGGATCCCATGCTCCAAGCTTCGACGTAAAGTTCTCGGGCAGCAACGAATCTAGTTTACTGGTTACCGTTTGGAGTTTGGAGAAAGAATGTTAAGCAGCGCAAGAAGCGGAAGAAGCGGAAGAAGCGAGGGAAGCGGGAGACTAGATTGCACAAAACCATCCATCGGCCCCCGATTCGGGAGTCAAAAACGGGCTCAAAGCAAGCTGCTACGCTTTCTTTAGCACCAAAAAGACGCCGAGGAGGTCATTGGAAACTGG
The DNA here is from genome assembly GCA_043770615.1 of Armatimonadota bacterium. Lineage (GTDB taxonomy): Bacteria > Armatimonadota > Fimbriimonadia > Fimbriimonadales > Fimbriimonadaceae > Fimbriimonas. Next base: position 9,228 of record JAYVHY010000091.1, read on the forward strand.
ATTTAGATTTGGCATTAGTTTGTCAAGCTCCATTCCGTCCGACGCGTGCTCATTGAGGATTCCCTCAACCCTATGCATGAGTTCATCGGCGTGTTCCAAGCCCCTTTCTTTCTTTATCCACAAAATTTTGTATGTGGCCATCAAACTTGGTACGAGTGGGTGTCACCAAAAGATTCCACGAGGGTATAATTTTGCCTGGCGTTATCCGTGATCTTTTTCATGGGCGAGCCAATTTGTCTCTTTTGACAAGGAAACACACACCGAATGCCTGGCACCGGAAAAACTATTCAGATTTTGGGTCCTGTTGTGGACTGCCGCTTCTCGTCCGACGAGCTTCCTGCGATTTATAACGCAATTGAGATCAAGGACCCCGCCCGAAACATCAACATCACATGCGAAGTTGCTCAGCACCTTGGTGATGGTATTGTTCGAACAGTTGCACTTGCAAGTACCGACGGATTAACCCGCGGCGCTGATGCAGTCGACACCGGATCACCAATTATGGTTCCCGTTGGCAACGATACGCTCGGACGAGTTTTCAACCTTCTTGGTAAAGCGATTGATAATGGTCCCGAAGCAGACAATGCTCCTCGACTACCAATCCACCGCAAACCGCCATCCTTCGAAGAGCAATCAACCAAGGTTGAGTTGCTTCCAACTGGACTGAAGGTTGTTGACCTCCTTATTCCGTTTAACAAGGGTGGAAAGATTGGTCTTTTTGGTGGTGCTGGTCTGGGTAAGACCGTTACGATTCAAGAGCTCATCCGAAACATTGCAGTTGAAGCGTCAGGCGTTTCGATGTTTGCTGGCGTAGGCGAGCGAACTCGTGAAGGAAATGACCTTTGGCTCGAAATGAAAGAAGCCAAATTTAAGGATAAGGATGGAACCGAAAAGTCGGTTCTTGACAAAACTGCAATGGTCTTCGGTCAGATGAATGAGCCACCTGGAGCCCGACTTCGAGTTGCTTTGACCGCGCTTACGATGGCTGAGTATTTCCGCGACGAAGTTGGTTCAGACGTTCTCATCTTTGTTGACAACATTTTCCGATTCGTTCAAGCAGGTTCCGAAGTTTCGGCGCTTCTCGGACGAATGCCGTCGGCGGTTGGTTACCAACCAACTTTGGCTACAGAAATGGGACTTCTCCAAGAGCGAATTACTTCAACAACCAAGGGATCGGTTACCTCGGTACAAGCAGTTTACGTTCCGGCGGATGACCCTTCTGACCCGGCGCCGGCTACGACGTTCTCTCACCTTGATGCGTACGTTTACCTTGAGCGATCCATCGCTTCGAAGGGATTGTTCCCAGCGGTTGACCCACTTGCTTCGACTTCGAAGAACTTGGATCCACGAGTTGTTGGACAAGCTCACTATGATGTTGCAGTTAAGGTTCAGCAGTCACTTCAAAGATACCGAGAACTTCAAGACATCATTGCGATCCTTGGTATTGACGAACTTTCAGACGATGACAAGCAGTTGGTAGGACGAGCTCGAAAGATTGAGCGATTCCTTTCACAGCCGTTCTTTGTTGCTGAGCAGTTCACCGGTAACACTGGTCGATACGTTAGCATCGACGAAACTGTTTCCTCGTTCAAGGAAATTGTTGATGGAAACCTTGATCACTACCCAGAGCAGGCATTCCTATATTGTGGAGGTCTTGATGACGTCCACGAAAAGGCGAAGAAGCTCATGGCGGCTGGCTAAGAAATGGCAGCTGAGTTCACGCTATCGGTTGTTGCACCTGACCGCGAAGTCGTTTCGGCGAAAGCGGTTAGTATTGTGGCTCCTGGCGTAGACGGCTATTTTGGTGTTTGGGCTGGTCACGTACCAGTTGTTTCGGCTTTGAAGCCTGGCATTTTGGAATTCATTGATGGATCGAACATTCGGCATCACGTTTACGTGGGTGGCGGGTTTGTTCAAGTAGGATCGGATACAGTTACCGTTCTTGCCGATGAAGCCCGACATGCAAACGATCTTGATATCAGCGAAGCTGAAGCGGCACTGGAAGAAGCAAGAAAAGCGCTCCGAGGCGAGGATTCAACGATGACTCAGCCTGAAGCGTTGATGGAGCTTGACCGAGCAGCAGCCCGAGTTAAAGCGGCTCGAATGAAGTAGAACAACTATAACAAGATATTCGAAGGGGATGCACCGCGAGGTGGATCCCCTTTTTTGTTGAACCGTTTCCCTCGCACCATTCGAGTTCACATATCCGTCCTTGACTTTAGTGGAATTATTCTTCGCGCAAATTGA
>JAYVHY010000092.1:0-4899 GCA_043770615.1 Armatimonadota bacterium
GCCCTCTACGACAAGCGAGAGTCCTTGATGAAAAAGGATAACCAGCGAGAAATGGATCGGATGAAGTCCGAAAAGTTCTAGTTATCCCTAAGGTTTTTCTATGCGTTCGCCAATACTTATCGCGTGTCAAAGCAAGAAATTTCGAAATATTTGCCTCTCGATAGCACGGTCGTTGCGGCATTTATGATCCAGGGTCGCCCAATGGCGATTAGTTGTCTTGTGACCAGCGAAGCTCCTTTGTTCCTTTTCACAAAGGATTTACGGGTACTTGATCTCGAATACCCTCAATCAGTTGTCCTAGTGTGGCATCGAGGTGCAGATGTCCTTAAGGGCGAAGCTGATGCGATCCGGGTTATGCCTTGGAAAACCGGAAATGTCCTCGAAATTATGCGTACGAATATGAAAGAAGTGGATCGACGAGTTTATCCACGCTATAACGTGCAAGCTCCCGTAAGCATCCGAACAGTAACAGAAGTTCAAACTTCAACCGTTATTGCGGTAAGTCAAGGAGAGACAAAAGATATGAGCTTAGGCGGTTCTTGGATTTCAGTCGAACCAACCTTGCCCAAGGATGCACTTGTAGAATTCAAATGTAACATTGATGGGGTTGAGGTCCGTGCCCTTGGACTTGTTGTTCATGAGAACAAAGAGAACAATACAAACGGAATTGAATTCATGGATTTTTTTGATGATTCACGCGACAAACTATACGGCGCACTCAAAAAGAGCGCTTAAACTGCCGTCAAAGCTGTATTCAGCTGCACCAGACATTTGAACGCTTCCGTCAAGTTGATAGGCAACCGAGAGGCTCCCTCCCGGTAAGTTGACCCTTACGTCCCGGATGGTCTTTTCGTTTAAATAGCTGGCAACAACGGATGCACAGGCACCCGTGCCACACGCCAAAGTAGCTCCTGCACCGCGTTCCCAAGTCCGAATGGTTATTTCTGTCGTTGAATTGACTTGAACAAAGTGAACGTTCGTTCGATTCGGAAAGAGTCCATGGTGTTCGAATCTACGACCCTCGAACGGTAAGTCAACTAACGAAACATCGTCAACAAAGATAACCAGGTGCGGATTTCCCATGGAAACCGCGGTTCCAAAAGCTTGTCCTCCTATGCTCTGGTTAATGAAGGAAATGCCTGGTACACCAGTCATCCCAATCTTTGTTGGTTCCAAGATTGCCTGCCCCATATTTATTGAAACAAACCCGTTTGATTGGATATTGACTTCGAGGATTCCTGCTCCAGTTTTGACCGGGAACGAACCTGTGGCATATTTTCGGTCGTGGCAAAGCCGAGCAAACGTCCGGAGCCCGTTCCCGCACATTTCGCTCTCGGACCCGTCTGGGTTAAACATTCTCATTTCGAGTCCGTTTTGAGCTCTCTCTATCAGGATCAAGCCGTCCGCTCCAACGCCAAATGTACGATCACAGATGCGTCGTGAAAAGTCGCTCAGTTGCCCCGTGGGGCAGCCGTCTCGAATGGTATCTATCAGCACGAAATCGTTTCCGACTCCGTGCATTTTCGTAAAGTTTATGCTCAATCTTCGTCGTCGGTGTGAGGAGTATCCATCTCTCCGGGTGACTTGTAAGTTCCTACGGTTTTCGTTGGAACGATGCTGGCAACCGCATGCTTATAAACAAGCTGTGTAGGCTTTCCCGCACTGTCAAGAAGAATCGTAAAAGCGTCGAATCCACGAACATGACCCCGCAGTTGAACGCTATTTGTCAAATATATCGTAACCCCAACTCCTTCTTTTCGGACCTGGTTCAAAAACATATCTTGAAGGTTTATTGCCTTACCCATTTTTCTTATCCTTAAATCTATTTTTGCCAAAGATGTTCTAGAGCATCTGTGGCTTCATTTACACAGGTGTGTATAACCAAATTTGGCTCAGCACGCAGCCACGTTCTTTGACGCTTTGCATATCGTACCGTGTCTGAACATATACGGTGAATCAAGACCTCCCGGTTTCCATCTTCTTGGATATATTCCGCAATTGCTTCGTATCCAAGAGCTCGGAATCCAGGATTCCCCGGTCCATAGCCACAATTTAAGAGGTTCTTAACTTCAGCTACCCAGCCATTTTGAAACATTTCTTGTGTTCGTTGCTCGATTTTTGAGGATGAAACTTCACTTGGAGGAATGATTGCAATCTTATTAGTCACAAATGGAGGAACATTGAATTTGATTGGATCCTTATCGGACATTACCTTTTCGAGGGCACGTTTTACGCGAACTTCATTGAAAAGATCGATGTTCAATGCGCCTTTGGGATTCAGTTTGGTTAACTTCCTTACAGCTTCCACCAATGAAACATTACAAAGTTCAGCCCTGAGCTCTGGCGAAGGGGAAGGCATCAGATCCTTGTACTCCTCGATGAGAGCCCTAATGTAGAGTCCGGTTCCACCACAAAGAACCACCGACTTACCCTGTTCGAACTCACTTTTTAATAAGTCAGCCGCCAATAGGACGAATTCGCCCACTCCAAATTCTTCGTCCGGATTGCGAATATCGAGAAGTTTGTATTGATTTCTCTTAACCGGTTTGGCCGTTCCGATATCCAGTCCTCGGTACAGTTGGAATGCATCTGCATTGATAATAATAGAATCTGTTGCATTCGCAATAGTTTCAGCCAAGCTTGATTTACCGGAAGCCGTCGGCCCCATAATTACAAACAGATGAGGAGGAGGCATAGGTCGCCTACTTTACTGCAGAAATGTTTGGCTTTTCGCCTTTCTTTCCCGAGCAATCAATCTCGTTCTTAAACGTTGCTTTTCCTACCGTCTTAAGTTTTGAGAATTTGCCTTCAACTTCAACTTTGTCACCGTCCTTGAGAGCTTTTACAAGCTTTCCGTGACTATAAACGGCTACTTTATCGGATCCAGCCGTTAGTTCAAAAACGAGATAATCATTGCCTGACTTGGAGGTCTTAGCTTTGAAATTCTTGACGATTCCTCGAACTTTGACGACCTTACCGTCATACTTTTCTGGTGCTTTGACGATGTCGGCTGGTGTGAGGCCACCAGCGGCTAATGCAAGTGAGGAAATGGAAAGAAAGGCGACAAGAAGGGTTTTTGACATGTTTAATATTCCATTAAGGCAGTAATTGGCAAATCAGGGAGAGCTTTTCGACCATCAAGGAAGCCTAGTTCAATAAGGCAGCCAAACCCTACCACAATCCCGCCAAGACGCTGTGAGAGCCGAGACACAGCTCCTGCGGTGCCACCCGTTGCGAGCAAGTCGTCTACGATGTAAACCCTTTGTCCAGGTTTGAGAGCATCCACGTGCATTTCAACGGTATTGGTGCCATATTCCAAGGAGTACTCCTCGGTTATTCGGTCAAAGGGTAGTTTGCCCAGCTTTCTCGCCATAGCGAAGGGAAGTTTGCACTGCAGTGCAATTGGAGTCCCAAAAATGAAGCCTCGGCTTTCGATGCCAACGATTACATCTGCTCCTTTGGCTCGAACGTCGTCACAAAGTAGATCAATGACTTGTTGAAAAGCTTCCGGGTCCTCAAGGATTGGAGTGATGTCTTTAAAAAGTATGCCTGGCTTGGGGAAATCGGGGACGTCTCGAACCAGGGCACGGGCCAAAAGCTCTGCCATTTCGTGAGTTAGAATACCCGACCAAAGCAAAGGAGCCCAGAGTGATTCACTCTGGGCTCCAATATGTTTCTGAGCTTGTTTTAGGCTGCGTCATTCATATGCTGAATTTGCTCTGCAAGTGATCCTTGCTTGCTTCTCCAGAACGCGAAGACGATAAGTGCGACCGAAACAACAGTAATTCCTATTCGTACCTTGATGTCAAGAGCACCGTCAATTACAACGCCAACACTGAGCAATGCGACCAAGTTCATAACCTTGATGAGTGGGTTTAGCGCAGGACCAGCGGTGTCCTTGAAAGGATCTCCAACCGTATCACAAACAACCGCTGCGTTCTTTGCATTTCGGTGAGCTTCGCTATCTTTCGGGAATCCAAGATGCCCGTCTTCGATCAGCTTCTTCGCATTGTCCCAAATGCCGCCTGAGTTGGAAAGCATCACTGCCATCAGTTGACCACAAACGATCGCACCGGCTAGAAAGCCTCCCAGAGCCTGAGCTCCTTTCAGGTTATAGACTTGATCTCCGATAGTTACTGGTGTTCCTGGCAAGAGACTAAAACCAAAACCAACTGCAATTGGGAGACAAATGGCCAAGATTCCAGGGCCAAGCAACTCTCGTTGAGCTGCTGCCGTTACGAGTTCCACGCATCGACTGTAGTTTGGTTTAGACGTGCCTTCCAAGATTCCTGGATTCTCTCTGAATTGGCGTCGAACTTCATGAATCAATTCAAAAGCAGCTCTTCCAACCGCATTGATTGCAAATGCACTAAAGAGGAATGGAGCCGCACCGCCGATAAGTAGTCCCATAAAGATTTCAGGAACATCCAATCTCAATCCAACACCTTGAAGGTGCGAGGACTCAACAAAGGACTGGAATAGCGCGACGGCGGCAACAACTGCTGTAGCAATGGCAAAGCCCTTTGTGAGAGCCTTTGTCGTATTGCCTGCGGCGTCAAGTCGTTGAAGAGATTTGGAACCATATTCGTTTCCGCCTTCGCCACTCATTTCGAAAACGCCCTGAGCGTTGTCAGAAATTGGACCAAATGTGTCCATCGCAAGGATGAACGCCGTAGTCATGAGGAGCCCGAGGCCAACCAAGGCGATTCCGTAGAATCCAAGGAACATCGAACCGAACATTGCGACCGGGAATAAGAAGAGGGGAACCATCAGAGCAAGCACAATGGCTAAGACCATGAAAACGCTCGATTCAAGCCCTAAGGCAAATCCCTGGATGATCATTGGCGCCGGACCTGCACTCGAAACTCCCGCTACTTCTCTCGTTGGCTTATTCTTCGT
>JAYVHY010000093.1:0-2232 GCA_043770615.1 Armatimonadota bacterium
TGTCGGTGGAAACGGCGGAAGCATCCTTCCATCTGGTGGCGTACCAGTTTCGTTTACCGGGCAAATTTCGATTGGCATTCGCAAAGTGCCAGGCAACAATCAGGGTGACTTCTTTCGTTTCTCCGGGCTTCAAGCTCACGCTTTTGCCGACCGAGTTCGAACCGCCGGTGGTGGTGTGATTTGCTCCGTCCACAAATTCGACGCTGAATGAACCAAAGTCAGGAGATTCAACAACTGGTTGGGTTTCTTTGGCTTTGTCGGAGAACACCACCTCACCGAGCGAAATTTGTCCCCAACCACCTGAATAAGCATCAATCACTTCCAGGTGGGCAGACTTGCCACCGTGGGCGGTGACATCAATTGCGGTCCACGCCATTTCGTTGCTGTCTTTGCCGGTGCATGTAGCAGCAACTTTGCCATCTACAATAAGGTTAATACAGGTTTCGCCTTTATGTGAGCCGCCGCCTACCCGGAGGTTAATGAAGTCTCGGTCAATCGTAAATGCAGGTGAGACAAGTTTTCCTCGGTGGGCGTCTGCCTGGACAACGTCTTCTCCATTTCTGGATTGATGGGTGTTAACAACAAACTCGGTTCCTGCCCGAACTGGTCCCATGTAACTGGGCAATTCAGAAACGCGGCGGGGGCCGATGCCAAACGCAGTTCCGCTGGCAACCCACTTGCCATAGTTCCCGCTGGACCAATCCTCAAACAAGATATCGGGTCGGGTGGCTCGATTTACTTTAACGGTGCTGGCGCCAAAGAGCAGTCCGCCAGACTTGGTCTTTTCAGTAGTCAACTCGAAGTCACTTCGAGTTTTTCGACTATGAATTAGTACCGGATTCTCGGTGACATATTGGAGTCGATAAGTGGCGTTGACGGTGCCAACGTTCTTGATCTGAAATGTCAACGTCGTTGCGGGATAGGATGACTCGTCTACCTTGAGGGGAACAAATGGAGAGAATGCGACCAACGACATTTCAACATCGTCATCGGCATTTCGGTACTCAACTTTTGCGACCGGATACTCCCCACGAAAGTCAATCTTGCCAAAGCGAACTTTCTTGCCTTTGTTCGATTCCGAAACCAGCTCGAAATGTTGGGCAAAGGGTGACTGCTGTGAAACCGGATCAACGTAATTCGCTCCGGTCCCTTGAGAAAGGGTTTCGCCCATGAATTGGGTCGAAGTTCGATCAACCGCGCCGTCTCGCTTTTGGTTAAAGATGTCCCAATTCCACAGTTGCCCATCGCCACCGAGATAGACGGTTCCGGCAAAGAGTCCTCCGACTGGCATTCCGATGAATCTAAGGTCTTGCCCGGAATAGGTTTCCGGCTGACCGCGATCTTTCAGTTTGGGATTCTTGATCTTTAGGCTTTGAATCGGCATCGTCGGGGTCTCGCCGAGCGCATGAGAAACGAATGGCACCGCCGCAACAGAGGCGGTTGCCGACCCCAAAAGGTCACGTCGAGTCAAGTTCTTTGGCATTTAGTTTCTTATCCGCCCTTCTGCATCGCGGCTCGCATTTCTTTTTCGGCAGCGTCGGACCAATATCCGCATTCCAGCTGAAAAAAGACGGAAGTGTAGGGAACGGTCAACGGAGTTTTGATTAACAAGACTTTGAACGTCTTCCCTGCCTCGTCGAGCTTCGCGATGATATCTTCGTGAAGCATCTTGTCGACGCCTTGACCTTTCAGCAATCCATCCAACCCTTTCTTGTATGCGGAGATTCCCGGCGCATGTTTGGGACTGACAAAATCCATTTCTGCATCCCGATATATGTGAGGTCGAACATGCTTGGTTTTTGCCAATGCATTCAAGACTTCTTTCACGACGCTCAGTTGGTCGGCATTGACTGTAATTGTTTCGACTCCGGCCGAAATTTGCATCGGATAAGCCGAGTCGGCAACCACGATCCAATTACGATGACCCAACCCAGGGAGTCGAGATTGAATCAGGCTTCGAATATCGATGTTTTCGGACTTTTGCATTGGGGCACTGACGGCCACTAGGCAACACATGGATAGAAGGAGTGAAAAAACAACTTTGGTTTTCATGATAAAAGTCCCTCCGGCTGGTGGAGTTGTGTCAATCCTACCCCGATTACGACCGCTCGTCAAATAGATACCGAGATCACTTTAGACCGATGGCTCTCAACAACGATCCATCGGCATCTCGTTGGGCATCCAATCGACGCCCTTGGGCATAGAAGAACAGATTTAGAATAATCATGGTCG
>JAYVHY010000094.1:0-2232 GCA_043770615.1 Armatimonadota bacterium
GACGGACAAGAAACCGCCTTGTCGGAAACATCGTGACCGCATTCCGAACATTTTGTCATTGCCATTTTCGGGTTTTACCTGAACATTCACACTCACTAACCGATATGCCATGACAACAAATGCGCATGAGATCGTTTCATGCTGGCTGAAAACTCCGACTATGCCAACCAAAAGGCGCAAAAAATTGTCTACGTTACCTTCATCAACAATCCGTTACGAACTGCCGCCGAGGTTAAATTAGCAAAAGGCAGCGAAATGCTAAAGCGACCGATAAAACTAACTATGCGGCTCGAAAAGTTCCTGTCACGAGATTCACTCGCATTAAGGCTAGTAAGTCCTTGCCCGATGATATCCTTCAACTTCTAAGCAACTAAGAACGAGCTACGGAATTTTTCCCGATTGGGCGAATATCAGGAAACTTGAATCTCCCTCATTCCGTACACTACAGGAAATGTTGCAACCCAAGGAATCAAATCTGGAGCAACGTCACATCCTTCGTCGAGTCACGTCCCAACTCGTCGACATTGTAGTCGTACAAAAAGATCCCGGCTACACCTCGCACCGATCAACCTGCCCCGACGGTCAGTTCTGGCTACCCGTTAGCGGTGTCCAACTCGTAAACGGTCACCGAAAACAACTCCCGTTCGAACTCCTCTACTACGCTCCCCGCGAACCCGCCGTCCGCCAAACCGATTCCTCAGCTCTCGCCTACGGAGTCCGGATCATGCTCTCAAATCTGAACGAAAATGAGCGAGATGAATCATGGCACCAAGGTCGCGAAATGACTTGGGAAACCAAGCGAATGGTCATCGGTTTACTCATCAACTCACTCCGAGGTAAGGCTGATCAACACACTTTGGACGAAGCAGTCGCACAGTGGATCGCCAAACCCAGCCCAAGCCCGAAAGAACATCCAAAAGCGAAGTGGATCAAACGGGCCAAAGAACTCATTCACGAAGACTCGTCGCTCACGCTAGTTGAAATTGGGCGTCAAATCGGCATTGCTCCCGCATATCTTTCGGCTCAATTTAGTCAGACCCAAGGACTAACGCTCAGCGAGTACCGAAGACAAATCATGGTTCAAAAAACCCTACAACAAGCTCACAAAAGCACTCTCAACGAATCTGCGATCGAAGCTGGCTTCTACGATGCGTCTCATTTTCATCGCGCTTGCCTCGCCGAGCTCAACGCGAAACCCTCTCAACTAAAATCTCTGATCTGGCTAACCTAAAATCTGTACAAGACTTAGTACGAACATGCTCGGTACAACGAGAGCATGATTCATCTCGTTGCCCTCACTTCAATCCTTCAAACCACTCAACAATCACCTGCACGACTCATGGTCGAGCAAGCCATGAATGTCCTCGGCGGACGAAAGAAGCTGGAATCCATTCGCCAACTAACAGTTTCGACCGCTGGACATGACTTTCTTGTCGAACAGTCTGAGCGTCCAACCGGACCATTCCTCCACTCCTACAACCGCGGACCAAAAACGTACGATTTTGACCAATTGTCCGAGAGCGCAGAAACCACGATGTCCGGGCTCGTCTATGGTCCAAATGAGATCAAGCGAACCTATAAGATCGAAAAGGGGGTTGGAAGAGCTTCATCACCAACTGAAAACTACCTCTCCTATCGCCGCATTGCCTTCGGACCCGAAAGAGCACTCCTGCATGCTGCCAATGCGTCGGATTTATCACTCGGAAAAGAGGTCACTTTCAACGGCATCCCCCACCAAGTCGTACAATTCAAATGGGGAAATATTCCGACTCGCCTATTCCTCAAAAAAGGAACTTTGTCACCTTCCGCCATCGAAACTACTTCCACCTTGCCATTCCCGTGGTCAGTCTGGGGCGATGTGCCGGTGACCACCCGATGGGGCAATTGGCAAGCCCTCGAAAACGGAATCATGGTGCCCGGGCAGTTCACCACCGAAGTCAATGGCTACCCCGCCTCCGACGTCACCATCCTATCGGCAAAGCTCACACTTGGAGCCGGCTCTGCCGTGCTCGGTTCCCCAATTCCGGTTACCAAAGATGACGGATTAGGGGTGCTTGCCCGCTACAAAGCCGTCAAAGTCCTCGACGGAATCGTTCAATACCAAGGTCCTTTCAATACATTTGTCGTCGAACAGCCAGATGGTCTCGTCGTAATTGAACCGGTTATGAATCCCGCGTTTGCAACTGCCTTCCTCGATCGTTTGGCAAAAGATTTTCCCGGAAAGCGAGTCAA
>JAYVHY010000095.1:0-4892 GCA_043770615.1 Armatimonadota bacterium
GTTGGTCCTCGGCCCCCTATTCGACGTGAGGTCGAACAATATGATGAGCATACGATGCGTCGCCTTTCGATCAAACCGGGCATGACTTGCTATTGGCAGGTTATGGGTCGAAGTGATCTTAGCTTCGCCGAGATGGTTGAACTGGATCTCAAATACGCCGATGAACTTGGATTTGGGACCGATCTAAAGATCATTTGCCTCACTCCAAAGGCAGTTTTGACGGGTAAAGGAGCTTACTAGCTCCGCGTCAGGTGTAAACTGCTGGTAATAGTAACGGGTTTTCTTATCTGGGAAGCCAGATGTACCAGGTTTGGGAGCCTTAGTCATGAGAAATCAGTTGCATAGTTTTGGTCAGATTGGGTTTTGGTTCAGTTTGTGCCTTTTATATTAAGAGAAGTCATCACCAATGTTAAAAGTCCATATTCGAAGAACGCTTTTTGCCGCAATCATTGCCGGATTGTTTGGCTTTTTCATAGCCTATCGGTCTCCCAAACTTTACGAAGCAATTGTTGAAGTAATGGCGGGTAGCCCTGCCCTTCGAACCGATGAAAGCATGCCAATGGCGGTAAAGAAGGTGCTGATGTCAGGAGCAGTGAACGATCTTGATTCTGACACTGGAATCATTCGGTCCCAACGAATATTTACTGAAGGATTAAAACTTGCCGCATTAGAACGTAGCAAGGAAGAACTAAATACTGGTGAGTCATTCCAAAGGCTTTACCCAATGTTTGACTTAGATATTCCGGCTTCGCTGAACCAATATGCGCCGGATCAGCAAAGAACGGTAAAGATTCGTGTTAAGGCCGAGAGCGCAGATGACGCGGCTTCAATTGCCAACAACGTTGCGAAGGCGTTTTCAAACTATCGAAAAGAGAGATCGAAAAACGCAGTTCGAGACGCGTTGGACATGGTCTCAAGCCAAGCCAAAAATGCGAAAACAAAGTTAGATTCGATTGACAAACAGGTTCGCGAGATCAAACTCAAAAATCGGATTGTGGATTTCCAATCGGGCTCTACAGCAATAACCGAGAAACTGGCCATCTTAAAGCAAAGACGATCCAATGCCGAATCGGAACTGGCAGGGGCTAATGCCGCGCTAGCAAGCATCCTTCGTGACGCTCAAAAAACACCAAAAACCCAAACAGGTGTGTCCGGGAGCCAGATGGATCCTAAAGTTGACATTGCTCGTTCGCAAGAAGCCCAAGCTGAATCTGAATATAATGCCCTCCGTCAGGAGTACTTAGATGACTCTCCAAGAGTCATTCATGCCAAGGAGAAATTTGCTAGTTTGACCAAAAAGCGGATAAGTCTTGAGAAAACCTCGAAGCAGATACCAACGACATCTTCTCAGTCGCCCAATAGTCTTTATATGGAGCTTCAGAGTAGAGTATCAGATGCTCGTTCCAAGGTACAAAACATTCAGCAGTCCCTAGCCCCAATTAAGGCTTCAATCTATTCTGCCGAAGTCGAAGCCGCCGGATTTCCCTTGATGGAATCCAAGATGCTTGATCTTCAAAGGAACCGCTTGGTTTATGACGAGCAGTACCAAAAGAACCAGAAATGGGTTTTGGATCTCGAGAACGCACGAGACGGCCAAGCAAACCAAATTTTGAACGTGGCTGAAGCATCTCGAATTAGCGACCCTGTCGCTCCGGATATGAAGAAGTACATCATTCTTGCAGCGATTGTTGGTTCCCTTATTGGGCTTGCCTATTCGTTCGCAATGGAATCATTTAAACTTCCAGTCCATACCAGTTGGCAGCTTGCCGAACTCACTGCGCTTCCAGTTGCAGCTTCTATTCCGATGATGCCAAAGCCTTTGGCTCGACGGCATTATTCAGAGATTCGTGATGCGAACTTCAAGCCAATTGAGAGTTTCCGTTACATGGCGTTCTCAATGATGGCCAAAGAAAACCGACCGGGTGTCATTCTCTTTTGCGCGGTTGGTGAAGACGTTGATTCAACCGGTGCTGCCGCAGAGTTTGCGGTGGCAATGTCTAAGACTGGTTCAAAAACCGCTCTTGTGGATTGCGACCTTCGGGTACCACGCCTCAGCGAACTGTTTGGTGTTCAGGGCCGAAGTGGTGTAGCCGAGATTCTTGGTCGAACAATTTTGCCAGGTGAGTCGACTGACCTGTTTGTTAGCACCGAGCACGATAACTTAATGATTTTGCCGGCAGGTGCGGCTTCTGCTTCCGGTTTGTCTGACTTTAACTCATCGTATATGAGTGGATTGATTGAAGACTTGCGAGATAAGGCAGATACAGTTGTTATTAACTGCCCACCGGTGGACGTTTTCGCCGATGCTTCTCGATTGGCTCAATATGTCGATGAAGTTTGCATGGTTATTAGCGCAAAGACTACGAGCTATCGCGCCATTCCGGTTGCTCAAGAAATCTTGCACAAGTCTGGTGCGAAAGAGATGAGTATCGTCTTAACCAACGGATCACCAACTGAAGAGCCGTTTGGAACGAGAACAGGAACCAGTATCGCTAGGAGATAGCAATGCAGCCTAGGACAGGGAAGTTAGCGATTCCGGCAACTCTTCCAGGGGTTGAAAAACCAGGCTTTGTCATCGACACAATTCGCCGGGCCAAGGATCCGGAACGAAAGATGTTCGGGCTCCGGAAGGCGTTCATGGTATGGGCTTATCTTAATAGCTTGATGTGCATGTTCATGACCGTTCTGCTTTTTCGGCAGTCGCTGGCAGGATTTGGCTGGGTCTTAGACTACGTTATTCCCCTATCCTGTCTCATTCAGTTGATTGTCGGATTGGGATTATTTAAGATCCAAGTGCGGGTTCCGTTTGCGGCGGTACTGGTCATTGTATTTTATGCTTACGTCATATTCGACGGAATATTGATCAACAAAGATATTGGCAGAACTCTCTTTTTGACCCTGGGCTGGCAAACATCTCACCTTGTGGCGTACTTGATGATTGCCCTGAGTATTTCTCAGGCGGTCTATTGCGGTCCTGAGATTCGGACGTGGATCAAGAATACGATTATTTTGTTCTTTGGCTTTTCTGGAGTGATTGCATTGATGCAGTTGCTAGGCGTCAACTGGGCCCTAACTCAATTTACAACCAATTTGGAAATGGTTATTTTCCGGCCAATTGGTACCACTGATTATCCATCCCAACTTGGATTTGAAGGGTTTGCAGGAATGGTGCTCATTGGAGCACCGATTGTAAACCGAAATTTGAAATGGAACGAGTGGGTCGGAGTCCTCTTCTTTGCGATAATCATTTTGATTGCGCAATACCGATCAATGTATTATGCTGGCCTGTTGGTTGGTCTTTCACCGATTATCTACCTCCAATATAAGAGAAGCAAGAACCTAGGAATGGTGTTCACAGTGGTGATCTTGGCCTGTCTTACGATTCCCCTCATTCTCTTTCCAAAGAAGTTCGAATATGGACTTCGCCCGGCGGCCAACGATCCTGCCCTTGTTGCTCGTCAAGAATCATGGAAGCAACTGCAACCAATTATTCGAGCTCGACCCATGACAGGAATCGGCCCCGACCCGAATTTGATGCTCAGTTCTGGTCTTATGAAAGTTGACAAGTGGTCATCTAGTTCGTTGGACAATTACTACATTACAATTTTTGCCTGTTTTGGCTACATAGGGCTCGTTATTGTAGGAATTACATTCTTAACAATTATTGGAGGATGTGTCCTCAGGGCAGCAGGTGATTCTCCAGCAACAAGGGAGTGGTCGTTTATTGCCCTCGTCACCACATTTTCGATTCTTGCGTTGAGTCTTACGGGCAACAGCCTCGTTTATCCTCCGGTTGGCTTTTTCTTTGCCATTGTCTTAGGCATAGGCGCACTAACCTGGAGTGAAGAATT
The DNA here is from genome assembly GCA_043770615.1 of Armatimonadota bacterium. Lineage (GTDB taxonomy): Bacteria > Armatimonadota > Fimbriimonadia > Fimbriimonadales > Fimbriimonadaceae > Fimbriimonas. Next base: position 3,852 of record JAYVHY010000095.1, read on the forward strand.
GGAAGCGAATAAGGTTGGCGATTTTATTATTGCGCTTCGAAAAGTTCTTCGGAATCCGCTGAGGCTACTTGGCGTCAATGTCTGAGACACGTAGCCGGTCGACCGGAGTTCTTTGGCTCGTTGGGTTGCGATTCGTCATAATTTTTCTTCAGATAGTGGGCCTTGCTGTCTCTATCCGCATTCTTGGTGAAGAGCAGTACGCGGTTGCGGTTTACCTCGGAACAATCAGAATCCTATGGCAATTCGTCGATCTCGATATTCCTCAGGGACTCATTCAAGTCCTTTCGAAGACATTTAGGATTGATGAAGCGAAGGCTTGGACCTATTTTCGATCTGGGCTCTTTTTGCATCTCATCATCGGGCTCATTGGTGCGGCAGGACTTATTCTTGGTCCGCTTTATCTTGGTCAAACCAAAGAACTCCATGACTATCCACAGCTAGGGCTACTTTGTACCGTTGCAGGACTTCAATTCTTCTTCGATGTTTACGGTTCGGCGTTCAATGCTCCTTTCAATGCTCGCGAACAGTTCGCGAGAGTTGCGGCACTTACATCGGTTGTGCCGGTCCTTGCGATTGGAATGACCATCATCTTCGTTGTTTGGTTGCGCTCACCAGTGGCGATCCTACTTGGGACCCTGACGGACTCAGTCCTGCAGTTCGCATTGAAAATATGGTTCATCCTTAAGCGAGAAAAAGATTTTCCAATTCTGCCCAAATACAATTCGCAGAGTTGCAGGGACATCATCAGCATTGGTCTGAAAAGCTACGTAGCAGGGCTTTCAACGAGAATTGCGAGCACCGCCGACAAGGTCATCATCTTCAATTTTCTCGGCAAAGAAGCATCGACAATCTATAATTTGGCATGTCGAATTCCTCAGATATTGCTGGAAGCGTTCGGAAAGATTGCCGAGTCAGTAACGCCGGAAATGACCCACGTTTCGGCAAATGAGCCCGAAAAGCTTGCCGACATATTCAGACGTAACTTTAAGTTCATTGGCTTTGTAGCGGCGGTGGGAATCATGTTCGTGAGTGGCTTTGGGG
>JAYVHY010000096.1:0-4874 GCA_043770615.1 Armatimonadota bacterium
AACTGCTGACCGAACCGGGTGAGGCGAAACTAGCCCACGAGCAAGCATCAGAACCTATCGTAACTCAACCAACGCCTGCTTAACATCCGCAATCAAATCCTCAACCTCTTCCAACCCACAAAACATCCGAACAAACCATGAAGGTGAAGCATAGTCACACGGTTGCAACTCGTACGCAACCACCAAACTCTCAAACGCCCCCCAACCAATCCCGCGTCCAAACAGCCGCATCCGATCACAAAACGCCATGACCTTCGCCCGATCTTGGGTCAATGGTTCAAACGAGAAAATTCCCGACGAACCGAACATCGTTCGCAAGAAAACCTCTCTTTGAGCGTAGGACTTCAACCCGAGATGGTGCACAACTTGGACTTCCGGCTGTTGTTCCAACCACGCCGCAACTCCATTCGCCGTCGCTTCATGCTGCTTCAATCGTAAGTTCAAAGTTCGAGAACCTTGGGTGAAAAGCCAAGCCTGAAACGGCGGAAGCAATCCGCCCATCATCGGAATCTCATTCTTCGTCAGCGAATCAATGTCTGAAAACGACCCGATTCCCGCGCCGCCCATGGCGTTTGCGTGACCTCCGTAATACTTCGACAGCGACTGAATCACCATGTCAGCTCCGACAGCCAAGGGCTCTAAGTTCAAAATAGGTTCAAAAAGTTGAAACCAAATTTGAAACCAACCGATGCGACTCGAAACGGGTGGTTGCGTATAAAACGGAACAACTGCGGATACTTACAGGTTCAAAGCGGACTCATATGAATGGTTACGAATGGGACGCTAGGGAACTGTTAATCAGCTGGTCGAAGGTTCGAGCCCATTGGAAATCTGGCTGCTTCACAGTTCTGTTTCTGCAGTCCATAAGTTTTAATACTCATAAGTCGCCGAAAGCCGGCCCTTTGGGAAACTTCTTGCCCTAAAACTTTGCTTTAACGGGAGAGGCGTTTTCGAGTCGAATTGCTTTGCCCGTGAATGCTTTTAAAAACTGGCCACCGGCTCCCGAGTGGCCAACGATCAAGACTCGTTTGCCCAAGTATTTTTTCCGAAACTCAGCTACCGAAGCTGCCACTTGGGCCAAGCCTTCGTTGTAGCCTTTTGGCGCGGGATAGTTGATTTGGTCGCGAGCCATCATGAATTGAGGAGCAATTGCACCCGGAATCGCGATTTTGACTCCGAACTTAAAGGATGTTGCTCGGGCATCAGCCGGCCGCTTCTCGGTGCAGCACTCGTAAAGTAACGGCCAAACCAGGGCTTGTTTGCGGGTTGCTTTTAGGTATGGAGCAATCGAGTTGAGGGCTCTTGGTGAGGGTGATACCAGGATGACGTCGTACGCCGGCTGGGTCATCAAATCCCGAGTTAATCGGGCTACTTGATCTTGTCCTTTTTTAGAAAATGTATCGATTGTTTGGCTGTTGTACTTTCCGGTTGCATTGGCGATCGTTTCTCCGTGACGGACGAACGTGAGATCGGTCGAAGCGGCAATTGTCAATGAGCAGAGAAGAAGCACAGGCACCCAGTAATGGTACTCAAATCTGATAAAATATGGACATCAACACCGACCACATTCCCAGCATCTTTCGAACTGATCCGGCGAGGCGTGCGTGCGCATTGCTTTATGCTGAGCTTGAGTCCCTTGACGACATAACAATCGAAGAGAAGAAAACTTCCTTGCATGTCGTCTTTAACGGGGCAGCGTTTCTTGGCGTTCATCCTCGCAAAGAAGGAATTCGACTCAATTTGGTTCAAGACTATTGCCCGGATAGCTCCCGAATTCAAAAATCGGAACAAGTGTCGAAGTCGCGATTTCACAATGAAGTCGACTTGACCAGTGAAGCGAGAATAGACGAAGAACTCGCTCGTTGGATTCGAGAAGCGTTCGAACTGCGGGCGATGGATCACTCCTAAAAAGGGCTACTTTATTGACGCTGAAAGTTGTATGGTTGTGATGCTTTGTGGCGGGGCGTTAAATTTGAGATTGTCTCCCGCCACGGCAACTGACCCAATTGTTGGAGTTTCAAACTGGAGATCAGTAATAGTGTATGCCTTTGCCAATTTCGCCTTATAGCCGCTAAGATTGAACTTAAAAGGCGTCGATCCGACGGTCTTGTTTATGATAACAATTGTCAGAAGACTTGGATTGCTTGAATCTGTAGCTGCGTAAACGGAATTTTCTGCGGCTCTTTCACCCAGGACAAAGACGCCTTGATTTCCAAATTTCGACCCAAGTCGATCGTAGTTAGTAAATGCTTTGAATCCAGCTAACTGCGCCTTCGCTCCAGCATTCAATCCCCAGTTGGCGGCGGCAAAAACTCCATTTCGTGCGAATTGTCCAAGGGCATCAGCTTGAGCGATGGCTCCACTAATTGCGTTTGAACCGCCGTAATTGTATTCGGTGATCGAGAGCTTAGTGCCGGGGTAGTGGGATCGAATTCGACCCGCAAGCATGGGTAACAAATTGACGGATTGATTTCCGAGCGATTGGGTGATCCAACTGTTTTCGATGTAGGACTTGTCCCAAAGCGAACGAGTTGATTGTATCCTGGCTTCGCTTAGTCCTTGGGTATCCCCGTCACTGGTGATTCGGGTGTCGTCTCCTTTTGCTTCGGGATACCAATGAACGTCCAAAACGTCAAGCAATCGCTTTCCGGCTGTGATTTCGGCTGACTTCATGCCGTCCAAATACACGTCAAGGAAGTTTCGACCGTTCTGGTCCGGCGCACCCTGCAGAGCCATAAATCCGTACCAACCGAAATTCACGGGACCAAAGATCGTCGAGGTTGGATAGACATTCTTGATCGCCAAAGCGTAGTCGGTGCTCCGAGAAATCATTTCGGCATACGTTGCCGGATTAGGATGAATTTCGGCGTGAGTTGAGGACCAAAGATCTGGCTCATTATCCAGGCTGAACATGATCGGCAGGCCCGGCTGGGCAAACTGCTTTAAATAGTTGACACATTCGTCTTGATAGACAAAGTCATCGTTTACATTTGGCGGGTAGGCAAAGCTCCCGCCTGGTTTCGATGGTAACGACACCTTAAAGCGAGTGTTCAAATAGTCTGGCGAATTCCGAACATCTCCTCCACCATTCTTATCCGCAGAAACATATCCTGCGCAAGGAATCGTAACTAGAGGAACAACTCCAGCTGCCAAAGCCGCTTGAATAAAGACCCGATCAGTCCAACCTGGTTCGTTTGATGTGCCCAGATAGCCGTCATTTTGGAAAAACCAATCCGATCCCGCATTGCTTGCATTGTTTTCCCAGTTGTAAGCGGTTAGGCGGTTTCCACCCAGTCGTGCAAATCGGAAGCCGGTGCCCATGCCTGCATAATCAGTCGAATTTGCTCCATAAATCAATGGCGAAATGTCGGTCTTTAGGCTTGGATCAATTGTGATGGTCGTAGTGGGATTAACCTTCGGTACAACGCTGATTTCAATATCGTCGAGATAGTATGTGGCTTGAGGCGAGTTGACCCTTCCTTGAATGAAGAATCCATCAAAATCACCTCGCCCTCGCATTCCCAAACTACTGAGTGGAATAACAACCTGTGTCCAAGTGTTAGCTGGCAACGTCGGAATTGGGTAGGAAATTGCGCCAACCCCGCTGGCGGTTGCATAGACCTGTAACTGTTGTCCACCACTGGGCCCACCGTGAATCCAAAAGGAAATGGTTTGGTAAAGCGACGAATCAAGGCTGGCGTGATGGACGTAAAAGCCATCATAAGCGTTTACATCGTGAACTGAAACGGAAGTTGAGCCAGAATGAACCGGACTGCTATTTGTCAGATTGACGGTTGCCCAACTCCAATTTTGCCAGCTGTTTAACAATGAATCAGTAAAAACGGTTGATGTAGGCGGAGGCGCAGTTTCTGATACTAAGGAAACATCGTCCACGTAGTAGGTTCCTTGAATTGTCCCGCTTCGATCCTGAATCCAGAATCCGTCAAAATTATTGGCACCTCGCACGCCAAGACCTTTCAATGGAACAACGACCTTGGTCCAGGTATTTGCGGTTAAAGTGGGAAGGTTGTAGGCAGGAATAGCCCCTCCGTCAAGGGTCGCCTGTACCCTGAGTAACTGTCCTCCGGTTGTTCCGCCATTGATCCAAAAGGTTATTGACTGAAATCCGACCGTTGATTGAGCATTGTGATGAAGGTAGAGGGCCTGACCAGCACCTGTAGCGGTGACTGAGATACTTCGAATTCCACCGTGGGTAGGCGAAGGATTACTCGTGTTGGTGGTCGCCCAGCTCCAGTTTTGCCATGAGCTATCGAGCTGCTCAGAATAAATGCTTTGGTCGGCGAATCCGATTCTAGCTAACAAAGCGACAAACACTACCCAAACAAATTTCAAAATCAACTCTCCCCGTAGGCATTATACGACGTTCTAATTCGAGTTATAATGGACGTATTGGCGATGGGCTCACGAGCGGCGATTTCAGTCAAAACCTCGTCAAGTTGAGGTCCACCCAAGAACGAAGGTTCACTACCCAGTTAAGGTAACTCAAAAGGAAGGATCCAGAGGGCTGAAAGGCACATCACTTCGAGCTATGAGGTTGAAAAAACCCCGCTCTTGGTCATGCTCTGGGTTCATTCCATTAAAAGGCAAGATGTTTTTTTCCCACATTACAGTTTTTGATTTCGAGCGGGGACTCCGATTTAAGAACGGAAAGTTCGTTGAGTCGGTCGAAGCAGGTCGCCACAAGTTGTTCGGCAAATCGCAGTCGATATTTAAGTTCGATTTGCGAGAGCGCCAATCTGCGGTTGGCGGGCAGGAAGTGATGACCAAAGACGGCGCAACGGTCAGGATATCGATGCTATTCGGACACAAAATTGAAGATCCGGTCACGTACTATCAGACAAACCTGGTTTCGC
>JAYVHY010000097.1:0-2217 GCA_043770615.1 Armatimonadota bacterium
ACAGCAAGTAGCCAGTAATTTAACTGCTTTTCGTTCTATGAACCCGATCCTGGTATCCAAACAGGGTTTTTGGCATGAATTTCGCGGAACATTCAACTTGTCAGACGGTGAGGTTAGACTCCACCAGAAAGACAAACAAGAACCGGACCGATCCTATTCCCCCAATATGAGTCCGGTGACCATAAAACCCTCCAAGCCCATCGGGCCCGCCTCAGTTGCGGGCCCATTTTTTTTATGGGGCTACGGCGAGGTACTCGTTCCACTGGGTGGCAATCGCAAGCTTCATGAGAGCATAGTCGCTCGATGTGCTTGCGAACGTTGACCCAGGAGAGAAGTCAATTGAAATTCCGGAGCTATTGATCGAATTGGCGTTGTGACCTTCCCATACCATTGCATCATTCACCGCCGTCTTGACCGCAGCTGTGGCGTTAAGAACGGAAACGATCGACGTGTTAGCTTCAATCTTCAAGCAGATATCTTTGAGGTCTCGATAAACTCGCTGCGAAGAAGGGCTGTAGCTTTGCGAAGTGTTTCGGGCTAATTGAATTGCTGCGGTTAAGCTACCGGCGTTGTTCTTGAGTTCGGTTCCAAGAGTACTGACTGCCGCGGCTAAAGCTTGAAGCTTTGAAGTGTCAAGGACACTTTGGGTGATCTTCTTAGTGTTATAGGCGGGTACGGCCAACATACCATCGACAAATGATTTCGACAAATTCTTTGGTGTGCTGTTCGGATTGTCTCGGAACGGGGCGAATACCAAATCATACGGGAGTCCTTCGGCGGGAGGGCTCTCTTCGCTGCCAATGATAAAGTCGGCATTGTCCTTAATTTCATACGCAACTTCCAACATTTGCATCAAGCTAGCGTCCCATGAAATGAGGTCAAAATGTTCGGATCCGAGGGCTTGATTGAGGTCCCAAATTTGGATTGAGTTGCCCGTCTCATCATCGTAGGAAACGGCTCGGCTTAGGTCTACGTTCGAAACTGATCGTCTCCATCCGTTGCCATGGTTCCACACGACAAGACAGTAGTGATCCGCTGGAAAGTTGGCTTTGCCCCATGTGATAAAGTCACGCAAAGTCTGGGTTGAACCCATGTCGATTGATGTTCCCATGTCTTGAAGCAACGTTGAATTGATGTTGTTCGAGAAGTCGGAAGCCGCCAAGTAGCGCCTTGTACCGTTGAATGTCCCGCCAGTAAATTGGGCGGGGAACTGCTTCCATTGCACGACAAATCGAACGTCAGGGTTGCTGGCAACCCGTTCCATTTGGTTCATGTTGAGGACGGAATACTGCTGGAGGTCGTTGGCTCCGTTCATATAGACCAAAACCGTCCATTTACCCTGGGTTGCGTTGGGTGGAGTTCCAGTTACTGATGCTGAACCTAGGCGACCGTTGGTATATTGAGCGCGAACGCTTCCGGTGCCAATCGCGGTCGAAAGAAAGTTTCCGTCAACGGTTACGGTTCCGACTCCCCCAAGAACTGTCCAGGTCATGGAATTTGGCGCGGTAAACGTCATTTTCCCCGAAGTATTGAGACCGGCTGCCCGGAACTGCTTTCCTCTTCCAACCTGGATGCTCGCCTGGTCTGGAACGACGCTGATTGCATCCACCGCATCTCCGACCGTGGTCTGAACCGACACTTTGCTTCCGGCCACTGTAACCGGAACTTCGATTACTCCAGTTTGGGTGCCGGCTGCGTTAGGCGATGAATAGAGTTGAATTTGGAGGAGGTAGCTGCCGTTCACCAAGTCAATCGAGGTTGATTCTATGGGAGCGCTGACGTTTTGGAGAATAACGGTTGTTACCGGTAGTCCAGCGCTGTCGAGGACGTTGACCTTCTGTGACTGCCCCGTTATCTCGCCGGCGGTAAGGCGACGCGTCCAATCTGTAACGTACGTGATTCCCGGCTTTGGGGTAGGTCCCCCAGAGCAAGCGCACAACGTTATGATGAGTAAGAAAAGTCCAAACCAACGCGACATAACCATCAGGATAATTCAAGTGACTGCCGTTTGTGCCGCTAAGTTCGATTTTTTTGGGTAGAATATTGTTTCTTCCGCGGGTGACCACTGCGTAGGAGTAGAAATTTCTTGGCGTTTCTTGCCATAATTTCTAATTGCGCTAAGTCGTCGCTAGTTAAGTAGGAGTTTTTGAACATGCATGCAATCGTAAAGACCGGTGGAAAACAGTACACCGCGGTAAAAGGCGACATTTTGATCAT
>JAYVHY010000098.1:0-4858 GCA_043770615.1 Armatimonadota bacterium
TACGCTCGCTGCTCAGAGTTACGGCACGACCGAAGCCGTATGTCCACCCCATAGATCAAAGTTTCATTGGCCACCTCACCCGGTCAGCTATGAGTATCACGTTCTAGGTAGCGATTGGTCGGGAGAAGCAACTTTTGTGGCTCACGACGAAGAATTTCAAGTTCGAGTAGCAAAAACCCACTTTGGAGTCTTTGGTCGATGTGATGACCTCTGGAACGAAGCTCGCGGTGAATCGGAAGATGAGATGCTTCAAGAACTGGCAAAGGCATCGGAGCCTCTCTTTAAACGTCAATTCGCGATTTCGAAGTGCATCGGGCAATCCACTCGATACAAAGGCGACATTCGAGATTTATCTCCGCTCAATCTGCTGAAGTTGTTTTATTGCGAAGATCGAGATGTAGCCAACTCGGCTCACTTGCTGGTCGAAGTAAGTAAGAATCGAAGATCCTATTTCCCTTCGCTTTGCCACATCCTCAAGGATCGGACGCATCCTTGGCGCAGAAGTGCCCAATGGTGTGTTTTGGACTTGTTTGAAGACCTTCCAAGCTTTACAAAGTCCGAACAAGATGAAGTTGACGCGGTAGATGCCATGAAGTCGTTATTGATGGATGCCAAAGATGACTTCGCCAGAACCGTCTATAAAGCAGGCGTAGTTATGGGTGGTCACTTGCCGCATCGAAGAGGGAATACCGCATTGCTAGAATGTCTTGAATCTTCCAGCATTATCGGTCGACGATCGGCCATTCATGGATTGTTTCACGTTTGCGAATGGGTACCCGAACTCGCCAACGACGTTGTTCATAAGCTGCGAGACCACGGAAAATCCGAACCCGATCCTCAACTTGCAATATTCTCGTTTGCAATCGCCGAGGATATTCTACGAAAAACAATTGATCACACACCGGAACCCGTTTTCAGATTTGAAAGATAGGTCGGCTAGAAACTCAAGATCCTCGCCCCATCTTCGATAGAGCAAACCAAAGCCTCTCCGGCTTTGCCGGTCTTCTCCGAATAGCCCTTTAAGCAAACATCAGAAAATTCGGAAACCGAACCTTTTTCCACAAGCGCAACACACGCTCCGCCAAAGCCAGCCCCCGTCATCCGCGCCCCTACGACGCCAGGTGAAACCCAAGCACTCTCTGCCATCGCATCAAGCTCAGGACACGAAACTTCATAGTCATCTCGAAGCGAATCATGAGAGCCCTTCATCAATGCAAAGATTCCATTCCTATCATCATTGCGAAGCACGTTTCGAAACTCTTGGCAACGATTATTCTCTGTAACGACGTGCTTTGCTCGCCGATAGACCACTTCCTCCATCCGTGACTTGTTTGCCGCCAGCATAGTCAAGTCCGCATCTCTCAGCAGTGAAACTCCCATCGACATAGCCGCGGATTCGCATTGACTTCGTCGCTCATTATAAGCCGAAGCGGTCAATGCTCGGGGCTTCTTTGTGTCGAGCAACATGATCACATATTGATCGGAAACCGAAGCATATTCAAATGCTAGACTACGAGTATCAATGAACACTGCGTGGTTCGCTTTTCCGCAAGCCGATGCCATTTGGTCCATGATCCCGCAGTTCACCCCAACAAATTGATTCTCACATTTTTGACCCAACAAAGCAAGCTCGGTAGGAGTTACTTCAAAACCAACCAATGCCTTCCAAACCATCCCGAAAGCCATTTCGATGGCTGCGCTGCTGCTAACCCCACTGCTCGAAGGAAGCGTACTAAAGACTGCACACTCCAGATTCGGCATGGGTCCAAACTTCGATCGCAAAGCCCAAGCCATGCCCGCCGGGTACTTTGCCCATCCCGAAGCTGTTCCTGGTTCCGTCGATTCCGCGCAAAATGCCTTAGATGTTCCCGCAACACTGGAGATCATTCTGGTTTCGCCATCAATAACTCTAGCTGTAACCCACAAACCCTTGTCGATCGCGGCCGGCATAACAAAGCCGCCATTGTAGTCGGTATGTTCGCCGATCAGATTAATTCGACCTGGGGCAAAAGAAAGTGCCTTCGGCTTCATACCGAAATACTTTTGGTGCAGTTCTAATGCGAGTTCGGCAGACATAGTCCTACCTTGATACCCAATTACCGGGCAGTAATTCTGCTAAGTCTGTAACTGTTACCAGGTATTTCGCGTGTTCCCGGTGGAATCACTTGTTCGAGCGGTGCTGGGGTGAGAAATTCCATCAACCTGCGCCTCGCACCGCCTCACTAATCCCAAGTAAAATGCAGGCAAGATGTCTGACATTTCAAAGCTTCACGATTGGCTATCTGCTCACGAGGACGACCTCATCAACACGACTCGAGAGATCTTGCAGATTGACACGATCGAAGAGCCAGCCCAGCCAAACGCACCATACGGGCTCGGAAACCGAAAAGCGTTGGATTACATGCTCAACTTGTCCGAAAGTGTCGGAATGAAAACTACCGATCTCGAAGGTCACCTTGGCTACGCCGACTTTGGTAAGGGCGAACGATTGGTCATGACCCTGGGACACCTTGATGTCGTTCCCGTAGGTCCCGGTTGGAAGCATGAACCATTCGGGGCTGAGATCGACAACGGCTACATTTACTCCCGAGGAGCCTGCGATGACAAGGGTCCAACCATTGCGTCCTTCTACGCAATGCGTGCAATCAAAGAGTGTTTCCCCGACTTGAATTGCCGGTTTCGAGTCGCTTTTGGTTGCGACGAGGAAAGCGGCTTTGGATGCGTCGAGCGTTACGTCCAAACCGAAGAAGCTCCGACCTACGGCATCGCGCCCGACTCTGGTTGGCCGTGCTATCACGGAGAAAAAGGAATCGGTGACCTCCTCGTTTCTGCCAAAGTTCCAACTGGTGACTTTCAACTTTTGTCGTTTGCTGGGGGGCAACGCCCAAACATCGTTATCGACTCTGCCAGCGCAACCGTAAAAGTTGCCTCGTCTACTCGGGCAGAAATCGACATAAAATTAGCCGACAACTGGGATAAAAACGTGACCTACTCGTGGTCAGGCGATGTTCTGCACATCGAAGCTACCGGAAAGGCTGCTCATGGCAGCACTCCCTTTTATGGCGACAGCGCGGCGGAGCGCATTGCCAGATTGCTGTTGGCGATTGCACCCCTGACCGAAAGAGAGTTCTTTGACCAATTGCTAACTGCATTTCATCCAAGTGGAACCGGTCTTGGCATCCATGGTCGCGATGATGCCACGGGTGACCTAACCTGTAACATCGGCGTGGTTTCATTCTCCGACGGAGCCGCCCATCTCCTCGCCAACGTCCGTTATCCCGCAACCTGGAAAGGAGAGCAGCTTCATGCGCTGTGTCAAAAGCAAATGGACAAACTCGGAGCGGCTTGGTCATTTATTGTCGAAAGAGATTCTGCCTCGTTATACTTTCCGCTCGACCACCCGCTGGTCAAAGTCATTGTCGAAGCCTATCGAGAACAGACTGGCGATATGACCGAACCAGCAACCATGGGTGGCGGAACCTATGCCCGCGCGGTGCCGAATACCATCTCAGTCGGAACCGGCTGGCTGGGAGATGGCGAAGCCCACCAGACTGACGAGCGAATTGCGATTGAATCGCTCAAGAAGGCATCGAGAATCTATGCGGCAATCCTGTATCGGCTTGCAACGGTTTAATTGAGGGAGTGGCACTGATACACGAAGTGAGGGACGAACGCAGTTTATCAGTGTTCGTCCAGCAGTAAAGTGCTTCAAAACGGACTGGTGTTGTTCGCAGGTGGCACCAAATTATATTAGAACGCCACTAGATGCAACCTTGACGAAGAGCTGAATGCTGAAAGCCGAAAGCCAAAATAGGTAGACTCGAATCCTGATCGGAAGGGATTCCGACACCCTCAAAAGTCATGGCAGCCGTAACCGAAGTCCAAACCGTCAACATCATCGTAAACGGGATTGAATTGGCGGTGCCGAAAGGCGAATTGGTGGTCGAAGCAGTCAAGCGAGTCGGCTTCGAAATCCCCATCTTCTGCTATCACCCCCGGATGAAGCCAGTTGGCATGTGCCGAATGTGCCTTATTCTGACCGGAGCAAAGCAGCCCGACGGAACAATTCGAATGTTCCCCAAGCCCGCAGCCGCTTGCACCCTCCCCGTCAGCGAAGGTCTGGTCATCGACACCGAATCCGACGCGGTCAAAAAAGACCGAAAGGGCGTTCTCGAATTTCTACTCGTCAATCACCCACTCGACTGCCCAATCTGCGACCGAGGGGGCGAGTGCCCGCTGCAAAACAACACCCTTTTTTACGGACCGAGCACCAGCCGCTTCATCGAAATGAAGCGACACGCGCCAAAGGCGTTCCCGCTGAGCGATTACGTCACTCTCGATCTCGAACGATGCATCCAATGCGCTCGATGCGTTCGATTCACCGAAGAAATATCCGGAGACGCTCAGCTTGGATTCCGATTCCGTGGCGCAGCCATGCAGCCAATCACGTTCGGCGAGACGAAGTTCACATCAAAATTCAGTGGCAATGTTATCGAGATCTGCCCAGTCGGCGCATTAACAAACCGCAAGTATCGATTCCGAGCCCGTCCTTGGGACCTCGAATCAAGCGAAGCGATTTGCACCCAATGTTCCGCCGGTTGCGCCATTTGGTTTGACCACCGAGGCGGAAAGTTCTCCCGCGTTAACGGTCGAACCAACGAAGCAATCAACGAAGAATGGACATGCGACAAAGGGAAGTTCGGTCATGCCCACTACAATGATGAGAAAAGGCTTGACACCTCCTTCATCCGAATTAATGACGAACTCATCAAATCTGACTGGTCAACCGTCGGCGCTGATGTCGTGCGAGAGTTCGTAGGTCGTGGAAACGAAGCTGGTCTTATTCTTGGTCACGGCG
>JAYVHY010000099.1:0-2214 GCA_043770615.1 Armatimonadota bacterium
AATGACCTGTTGAACCGGACGCCAGAAGAGTTCTTTCGACTTGGTTTTGAGTCTTACCTTGAAGAATACGGTTTGATGCGGAAGGCGGCGGATTATCTGGTTGCTCATCGAAAGACATTGTTGGCGGAGATTGAGCCGTTGGAAAAGCGGTTGGAAGTGCTGGGAGTTCGGTGGTCGGTCATTACTGACGCCGGTTATCCGGAAATGCTTGAACAATTTGATCCGAATCCTCCGGCGATGGTTTTCATTTATGGAAACAGCAAGTTGCTTTCGGCAAAGACTTTTTCGGTGTTGTCGTCGCGGAATGCTTCGGAGCAAGAGCTGATGGAGATTGAGAAGCTAACCGAACAAGGCGTGCTGGGCGGGGAAGTATTGGTTACCGGACATGATAAGCCGGAATATCAGCGGTCCGCGGTGGTTCCGCTCAGGTGGGGTGCACCAAGGATTTTGTGTCTTGACCGCGGATTGTTTCAAGTTCTTGGCGAGGATCTTCGGAACGAGGCCTTTCGAATGGCTCGCCTTTGGCGATACGAATTTGATCCTTCGACGGATTTGGTTGTTTCTCCGTTTCGACCGGAGGCAGGGATGTTCGGGGTGAATAATCAGGTGCGCGATCGGCTGGTCGCAGGGCTGTCCAATCGTATCGATTTCGTCAAAGTCTCGCCCGGTGGGAACATGGAGAAGCTGGCAAAGATGGCGAAAAAAGCGGGTCGTAAAGTAGAAGTCTGGTAGTCAATGTTCCATTTAATTTCGGCTTTTGTTTTGTCAAATTTTTATGAATCAAGGGATTCAATTTTTTGGTCGAGGATAGATCCATCAAACGCCGCCACAATCTACAAAATCGATTCGAAGGATAAAGCGAACGCCACTCCTGTTTTGCGCTTTAAAAGTATCGCAGGCATCTTTCAGACTGCATCAAGAGATGGAAAATACCTCCTGGTCTTTTCAAGCCCAGCCATTCCAGAGCGAAAGTACTTACCGGAGGATTCAATTCTTCGAAGTCGTGATATCGATAGTAATTACGGCATATACTTGTACATTTTAAAATCAAACCACTATGTTTTAAGAAAGCACTTTTCATTTCGAGGAACCATATTGGGTTTTAGTTGGTGTCCCGTTGGAAACAAGGTCATGATTGAATCTTGCTCCGGGCTTATGATTAACGACTCGATTCCGCCCTTCAGAATATCAATTCTAGATGCAGCAATTCCTAGACTTAAGTGCATTCGTAAGAACGATGAAGAAAGCCAGTTCGTTTATTCGTGGAGTTCTGATGGAACGAAGATTATTCAACGACATCGGAGTGTCAATTCGCAAGGTGTACTGGTCGATAGTGCAATTCAAATTAGGGGGATGTCGATTCAAAATGGACATCTTGAAAAGCCAAAAAGGATTCAGTTCAACTCAGATTTGGTCCCATTTGGGCAAACAGTCCAACGAATCTATGTTAATAAACCAACAGACTGGATAGGATTAGGTGCTGAATTTCGACCTGATAGTGTGGCGATGGTTACTGGTGCTGATCGCACAAAATACTTCGCTGATTGTCTAAATGGGAAGGTACTGGGATGGGCACCCCCTAACGCAGTGATTGATCCATTCAGTGACTGGACAATAGAATTTGCTTCACCCGAACCTCTCCGCTTACGAAACTGGCGAACCGGCAGGATTTTACAATTTCCAATTCTAAAAGGAGATAAGTAGACAAAAAAACGGGACCCGCTATTCGCTGATCCCGTTTGACCATTATAACCACAAACGTTAGTTTGGATTTGCCGTAACTGTGAAGCCTTGTGAAGCGAGCTCTTGACCGATGTGTCGGAGCTTCTTCATGGCTCGGAGTTCGATCTGTCGAACTCTTTCTCGAGTCACGTTCAATTCGGCACCAACTTCCTCAAGAGTCCTGGCTCGACCATCGTCAAGTCCAAATCGAAGTCGGACAACATCACGCTCTCGACCAGTTAACCGGCTAAGAATTCCGTCGATTTCTTCTCGTCGAATTAGGCTCCAAGTGACGTCACCTGGGGTTGGCATATTCTGACTTTGAACGAAGTCACCGATTGATGAGTTATCTTTCTCACCGACTGGTGTTTCGAGCGAAATCGGCTCGACTGCAACACGCATCATTTCTCGAACTCGGTCTACCGAGAGTCCAACCTCACGGCTGATCTCTTCTTCGGTCGCTTCTCGCTGCAACTCTTGCTGCAATCGCGA
>JAYVHY010000100.1:0-2212 GCA_043770615.1 Armatimonadota bacterium
TCTATTAATGTGACTTCGGGCGGCAGCAAGAGCGACTTTTGGGTTCAAATGATTGCCGATTGCTTCCGAGTTCCGTGTAACCGACTAAGTATTGACGAAGGCCCAGCGTTCGGCGCCGCCATCCTAGCTGGGGTGGGAATTGGAGTTTGGGATTCCGTAAGAAATGCCTGCTTAGAGACGATTCAAATCAAGGAAACCATTTTGCCACGAGACGACGAATATGCTCGGTATCACGAAAGCTATCGAAGCCTTTACGTAAATCTTAAGAGTCGGAGTGCCTAAAAGCGTTCCCTTCTACTACCCCGATAAGGTAAAGTTGTAGTTCGCGCCCCATTGCGCCTTATCCGAGAGATTTATGACAATTGACGAGACCCAGGCACCTATGAGCGATATCGACGCTCTACAGCCGGAAGAGAAGCCAGCTGAAGTGTCCGACGCCCAGCCCACGGAGCAAATAGCTCCTGAGCAAGATGCTTCCGAGCATATTGCTACCGAGACACCCCAACCGACGATGGTTGCTGAATCAGCACCAGAAGCCGCCCTACCAACCGAAACTCCAGTAATGGAAGAAACACCAGCAGCCCCGGTCGCAGAAGTGCCCGCCGAAGCTGCACCGGTTATCCAACCTGCTGTGGAAGTAAGTGCCATCGCGGAAGTTGACTCAACTCCACCAGTAGAAGGAGTGTCCACCGCAGATGACGGCGACCTTTTTGAGCAATACATGAATGCTCTTGAAGGAGAAAAGTCGGATGCCAGTTCAGATTCGTCCTACAAGCGTCTGAATAAGGGCGATCGAATCGAAGCAACTGTCATTCAAGTTGAGCATGATCGCGTTTTTGTTGATCTTGGAACGAAAGCTGAAGGTGTTATTCCTCTTAGCGAACTAAGTGACAAGAATCCAACCACCGCAATTGGTTTTGTTCAAGCCGGAGACAAATTGCAAGTTGTGGTACTTAACCCAACTGGCTCAGAAGGCAATCCAACAGTTTCACGCAAACGAGCCGAGTTCGAAGAGCAATGGGATCGGATAATCAAAGCATTCGAAGACGGCAGTCCAATTAACGCAATGGTCGTAGACCGAGTAAAGGGCGGTCTAGTCGTCGACGTAGGAGTGCGAGGATTTGTTCCTGCCACCCACGTTGGAAACGGAAAACTCCGAAACATTGACAAATTTGTTGGTCAAACGCTTACCCTTAAGGTCATTGAGCTCGAAAGAGAAAGAAAGAAGGTTGTTCTTTCTAATCGCCAAGCCGAAGAAGAAACCCGAGGAGCAGCAAAAGATGAGATTTTCAAGAATATTAAAGTTGGCGACACGCTAACTGGTACTGTTCGAAGGCTCACGGACTACGGCGCATTTATCGATCTTGGTGGAGTAGACGGTCTGCTCCATATTTCAGAGATGAGCTGGGCCCGAATTAGCCATCCAAAGGAAATTTTCAAGGAAGGTCAAGAGATTCCAGTTATGGTTCTGAGACTCGACCAAAATGTAGGAAAGATTTCTCTAGGGCACCGTCAAGTATTGCCAGATCCTTGGAATTTGATTAAGTCAAATTACAAGATTGGTCAAAAAATGACCGTGAAGATTGGTCGATTGGTTCCGGCTGGTGCATTTGTTAAGCTCGAGGAAGGTGCAGAAGCATTCCTTCCGCTTAGCGAAATTAGCTACCGAAGAATTAAGAAGCCCGAAGAGGTAATTGCTGAAGGGCAAGATGTTGAAATTCAGGTAATCGATCTTCGAACCGACGAAAGACGGATGGTGCTCTCAATGCGTGCACTTAACCCAGGCGAAGGCGGCCCACGCCCTGCAGGTGGTTATGGCATGGAAGAAGAGTATAGGAAGCCTAGAACTGGTCCTGGCGGAAATAAGAGCGGGCGACGTCGACAAAACGACGATTCGGACGATTCTCGAAGAGGAACCGCCACTGGTGGCGCCACGATTGGAGAAAGATTGGGGATGCTTAAGGGTCTTCTCAAAAATTCTGAAGAGGAATAGAACTTTTTCCCGAAGGTTCTTGCCATGCTATAGGCAAGATGAGAATTGCCGTTACAGGCGGAATCGCTTCGGGAAAATCAACCATTATAAAAATGCTCCGTGATCGGGGCATTTCTACTTTAAGTGCCGACGCCTTGGCAAGAGACGTCCTTTGGGACAAAAGTGTCCAAGAACAGCTCATGAGCGAATTCTCAACGACGGAGGAAGTCACTCCCGTCG
>JAYVHY010000101.1:0-11319 GCA_043770615.1 Armatimonadota bacterium
ACCTCAACAATTTCGCGACTCAATGGTGAGGTTGACATCCCTCAATGTAGCGGGAAACATTGCGTTCGGAGCAACAGTCTCCGCAAAACCAGAGCCCTCAAAGAAATATGGAAACGGTGCGATTAGTAAGCTGTCCAACGGAGTTCAGGGCGGAAATGACTTCCGTTCCGAATGGATCGGTTGGGATGGGTTCGACTTCGAATTCACCATTGACCTTGGTTCCAACCGGTCACTAACTTCTATTGAAACGAGTTCGTTGTCAGAATCGGGCAGTTGGATTCTGCACCCAGATAAAGTGGAGTGCTTCGTTTCGGAGGACGAAAAAGGATTTCTTCCATGGGGCGCTGAGTCCCTCGACCACATGCACCAAAACGAACCGAAAATTCACACATTCTCCTTTCCCAATCCACACGGTCCCTATGAACACGGAAAATATCGGTACGTCATGTTTCGGGTTACCAGCGCCAAAAAGCTGCCCCAATGGCATGCCTCAGCCGGTGGATCGACATGGGTCTTTTTGGACGACGTCGTCATTCGTTAAGGGAAGGAAATCTTGAAGAAGAGTCATCAACAAACTTTATTGGCGGTTTTTGTGGCGATAATTTGCTGCTCTACGGTTGGACTTTGGTATGTTTGGGATCAGTTCGGACAACATGGTCCACCGACCGTACCAAATGAGTTTGTGATCAATCCAAAGGTAACCGGTTTGATCAAAATCGTTTCACCTAAGAACGTGATGAACTACGATTCCAGCCCCATTCACATGAAAATCGACCAGAACATAATTATCTTATCTTCCACCTTTTCTGATGGCAACGGAACTTGGATTTCAAGAGTCGGTACCAAAACATATGGCAATCTATATCCATACGGCAAGGATTCGATCGAAGAAGGCGTTTGGGGATTAGGAACGGTAACCAGCCCTGAGTTTCCCGATCACCAAGTGTATTGCCTTTACGTTGGCAAGGCATTTGATGCATTGATCGAAGCCAAGAGTTTCACCACCCCGCAGTTCGCCGGCGATATCGAAAAGATCATTGGCAACCCATGACTCGGCAATTCCGCACATAAAGTCAGGGTCACCATATCCATCCAGATGAATACTACTCCAGCGCTGTTTGGCGCGGTAGTAATCATGAAAATTCAATTAAGGCATTTCAAATTTCTTTGTGGAGGGTTGGCAGTTCTGCTTTCAGCGGGGGCAAATGCGTCCGAACTGTTAGTGTCAAGTTTCTTTAGCAACGCCATCACCCGATACGATACAACCACCAGTTCAGTGGTTGGAACATACACGGGCGGAACCGTCAGCGGAGCACTTGGCATGCGAGTCGGTCCCGATGGACTGCTGTACGTTTGTAGCGAAACTAATAACTCAATTCAACGATTTAACACCGTCACTCACGCTTACGTCGATACCATCATTTCAGGAGCCAATTTGAACGGCCCCACCGGAATCACATTCGACGCTTCGAATAATATTCTCGTCGGCAACTTCAATGGCGACACGGTGACCAAATACAGTCCAACGGGTACGTTCATCAGCACTTTTGTCACGGCGGGTAGCGGAGGCATAAATGGACCCGATGTCGGAATCACCATCGGTCCAGACGGCAAACTCTACGTGCCAAGCTTTGATTCCAATTCTGTCCTTCGATACAATGCATCTACCGGAGCATTTATCGATACGTTTATTCCAGCTGGCGGAGCTGGGTTAATGAGCCAACCTCGAACCATCCTTTTCCGAGACAATAAAGTCTGGATCACCAGCGACAACGGCAACAAAGTTTTGCGGTACGGACTTGACGGAACGTTCATTGACACTTTCGTCACCGCCGGATCAGGAGGACTCAGCGGTGCATCGGGAATGGTTTTTGGCGATGACGGTCTTCTCTACATTTCATCGTGGAGAAACAATCGAATCATCAAGTACTCCATGACCGACGGTTCTTTTGCCGGAAACGCAATAACCAGTGGTCTGAGTGGACCTACCTACATCATGATGGTTCCCGAACCGACTACAATATTGGGAATCGGAGTAGGACTTGCTGCGATAGCACTCAAAAGGAGAAAACGACTTAACGTAAAGTGACGCCAAGCGCCGAAAGGCATTATCACCAACTTTTGGCCGGAGTGATCGAAGATGTGCTTCGTTGTCGCTCCGGTCCAATTCGCGTGCCAAGATTGGCGTCTGCGGCGGGATTGTCTCGTTTCCATCTCGTGCGAATGTTTAGCCGCATGACCGAAGAAACCCTTGAGCAATTCTTGCGAAGGATGCGCCTTGAGCGGGCTGCTTTTATGCTGCTGAACTCGACAAACTCAGTCCAAGAAATATCGATCGATAGCGGATATCAAAGCCCCGAAGCGTTCTCACGTTCATTCCGAAAAGCATTTGGACTCATTCCCACCGAATTTCGCAAGTGCGGAAAGGACTGGAAACTAGAGTCGCCAGTTGGCCTCCATTGGAATGCCGACTGGGTACTCATTAATACCGCCAATCGCACTTGGGAGGAGGCACCTTATGTTGTGCCCATTCGACACGCCTGCGTCTGGCGCTTTGTCGGCAACTACGGATGGTTGGAACACGGCTGGTTGCGATTCCAAGAGCGATTTGGTTCCTTGCTTCCCCAAGGAGCAACGTTTGTGACCATCTATCTTGACAATATGTGGACCCATCCGGTCAGAGACACGATGAGAGCTGACCTTGGTTGGATTTGCAACGCTGATTTCATTGCGCCACGGGGAATGCGAAAAGTGATCATTCCCGCCGGATGCTACGTTTCAAGCCGATTTGTTGATCGCTTCGAGCGGAATGATGCTTGGAGCTATATCTGCGGTCGATATGGTCGGCCGGAAAACAACCGAGTTGGCAAGGAAGCATATGACATTTATGATCGCCTTCCCATACCGTTCAATGAAGCAAAAACAAAAGTTCTCATCGGAAGATGGGAAAGCGATCAGCTAATGGAAATTAGCCGCTCACGGTCAATCGTAAGCTAAACGCATGGGTTTAGGCTATCATAAAGCTGTTTTGACGAGTTGGAGGAATTTTGGTGTCGAATAGTTCCATCGGAGACGAGGCTCAGCTACTGGAGCTTGATGGAAGAATAGACCTATATCGGAGCCAACTCGCGGCTAACCCCGGTGATCCAAGAATTCACCATTATCTCGGACTTGCCCTCTACGCTCGAGGAGAAGTTGAAGCTGCTTCTAGCGAGTTTCGCCACGTACTCGACTTAAACCGGAACTTCCCCGGAACTCATGTCGCGCTTGCTGTCGCCCTAAAAGACCTCGGAAATTTCCATGAAGCTCTCGTCTGGGCCAAGCGAGGAGTTGAGTTTGACGCCAGTGACGAAAGTGCGCATTATTGCCTTGGTCAAATTCAGCTTGAGCGAGGAGACTTTGATGCCGCCGAGAATTCCTTTCGACAAGTACTCGAACTTTTCCCCGACCATCCCGATGCCATCAGCATGATTTCACGCATCGAACGGTAAGAAGTTGCAAGATGAGACTCCGAGTTTTTGGGTACGCCAGTATCGTATTCGCAGTGCTCTTCCCGGTCAGCCTATTTCTACTACCTCGCCTGATTTTGGCAATCCTTCAAGCGCAGCCTCGCCGTTACCACTACTATTATGTCTCCAGCGAAAGCAACGCTTCTTGGATTCCGATTGCCTCAATCAGCGCAACGCTGTTTCTGATCGGCATCCTATTGATCGCTCTCGATCGAAAGCGACGGCCGTCAGAACAAGACTAAGATTTATCACTTTCGTCGTCCAGAGTCGCTTCATCAAGGTTGACAACAACGGTTGATCCTTTGTGCTTACCCATCAATTTGATCATCATCAAGATGGTGATAAGCGGCATTGCGATCACGCATAGCGGACACAAGTTAAGAAGGAATTCGACAATGGGTGGCGCGCCTTTCATACGGTGACTTTGCCTCTCTAGTTTAGTTCAATAAACCGTCTACATTCTTCCACGAGTCACAGAAACAAAAAAGCCGGAGCATCCTTGCTCCGGCTAAAAACCTCTCGTCAATGGATGACTTACTTCTTGCGCTTGCGAACAAGGATGCCGATCAACCCAAAACCAATGGCAGCAAAAGCCGCCGGTTCGGGGACAATTCCAATGTTTCCGGTGTTTCCAGATGTTCCTGGAAAGAGCTCAGAAGTCACAACATGGAGACCAAGCCCCTCAACTCGATTCGTTGTTAGCGCCGTATAGGTGAACACTTGATGATTGTTAATCCCAAATCCGTTGTTTGGATTAGTCTTCCAACCTGCAATGCCTCCGGTCCCTGAATTGCTATTGTCTGTCGACCAAACGCCAAAGTTGCTGTTGGTTACCGTCAAGTCGTCATCGTCCGACAGTGCATAGAATCCAATGACGCTCGTAATGTGATAGGTGCTGGAACCAATCGTAAATGTCGGATTCGTGCCCAAAAGAACATCAATTGTCAAACCACCGTTAGTGGCGTTAAACGTGATATCGGATGTTGCATCGACGTCCAAGAAAGAACTTCTCGTGGTTGCGTTTGAAGATGCAACGATTGCAAGACCCGATAAAGCGATAATTAATTTGCCCTTTTTGATATTCATTGTTAGCCCCTGACAAACCACATTAGGTTTGATCAACGTAAGTATTGTGACGAAAAATCCCTGTCTAAGGTTCGGCGGACACAAAATCTAATACAAAGGAGACAAAACCTAGTACAAAAACTTGGGACTTTTGGGAAACCCAAGTCAAAGTTGTGCCTTGGTCTTTCCGTTGGGAATAGCCGCCCTTGTCAATCGAGACATAACTGCCACCAGTTTATTCGTGGTCAACCTCTCTAGCGGGCCTGGATAAGTTAGGCTCCCAAGCACAAAAAGCGAATCGGCTTCCCCGACAAATTTTATCTGAATCCCTTGGGGCGTCCCCATCTCGCGTTCCAAAAATTGCCAGCCATCCCAACGCCATTCTAGCTTCAAATTCGTTGTCGAAGGTTTTGGTTGAGTAAGGGCCGACTTTTCGACCTGGAAGAGTTTTGCGGCGGTTGCCTTGGATCGAAAGTCAACCGAGAACACGCAAGGCTTCCCAAACGCTGTAAGGCTTGAATGAACGTACTCTAGCTTAGAAGTGGTGTCAGTTCGACTTCGCTTCAACTTCCAACCATCGACAACAGTTGGCACCGAAATCGATAACTTGAGCCCAGAACCAACCAAGCTAACCGATTGTTTTGGATCGTTTTGAGTGACGAGAATAATCGAAAGAACCGACGTGAGAACCATAACCCCAACCAAAAAATGAATTCTACTTCACTTTTTGATGGCAATGCCAAGCCTTCAATATCCTTCGTAAAATCCTTTTATCTGCGAAATCGACTCTTTATTCAGCGGCACCGGAAAATAAGTTGTTCCGAGCATGACTTCTGCATTGCTTTCCGCACAAAAGGTTGCCACCAGTTGACTATCAAATCGCCGTATAACTAGGTGCATTTGCCACCCGTTTGCTTTCCAAGTCGACTTGGAGATGTCCACCGACTCGGGTGCCTTCGCATAGTCAGACTGTTTCATTTTGAGGATATCAATTACGGACTTCTTTTTATAGAAATGCACGATGCTGGATGCACCATTTTTGTTGGTGAAGGTAACGTCCCCTCGCTTCTTTTCGGCTGCTGAAGTCGAAAGAGTCCAATTGCCGAAGGATTTGAACTGATGGGGTTTTGGATTAGAAACTGACGATTGGATCGCGAATGCAAGCAAACAATGAAGGGGCACCAGTCAGTCTAACCGCATTTCCCAGAATCCAACCTAACTAATTTCATTGAAGCCGCGAAAACCGGGTGCTTAAGATGTAGGCGCCATCGCTCACCGGGTATGTTCATTCCTGGATGAAAGATAGTGAAATATTCGGTCGAAAGCTTGCCCTCAAGTCACTTGAACTCGGTGCAATCAAGATTAGCAACGAAAGACCTTTCCAGTGGGCTTCGGGATATTTCATGCCGGTATACAACGATAACCGAATCCTCCTCAGCGACCACGAAGCAAGGCGGCTAGTTGTTTCCGCGATGGTTGCCCTGCTCCAAGAGTCGGGAATGACTGTCGAAAACGTCTGTGGAATTCCGACCGCCGGGTTACCGTGGGGAGCTCTCCTCGCTGACGCCCTTGAACTTCCATTCATCTACGTGCGAGACAAAGCCAAGGAACATGGCATGCGCAAACAAATTGAAGGAGTGCTCCATCAAGGTCAACAATGCGTGCTTATCGAGGACGTGGTCTCTACCGGAGGAAGCGCCGTCAAAGTAGTCCCCGTACTCCGAGAGGAAGGTGCCCGTGTAGAGATCGCCCTGGCAATTTTTAGCTACAATTTTCGCGAAGGAATTGAGAACTTCCAACAGCAAGGAGTCAAACTCCGGAGCGCACTTACCTACTCAACTCTCATTGATGTGGCTAAGGAAACTGGAGCAATTAAGGAATCCGATCTTGAATCACTAAACGCTTGGCAAGAGGACCCATTTGGTTGGGGCAACTCGAGAGGATTTGCGAAAGTCGAGAAGGGCTAGGCTTCACCAAGTAGGTTCAGAGCTTGATCAACGAACCAGCGATGCCCATCGGACATCGTTTCGGCAGTTACATCTGGGCGATCAAGTTGAGGAAACGACGTAGACCATTCTACAATGTTACTAATCGGACGAAGACTGATCCTGAGGTCCCAATAAGGAAGATAGGTGTAATCAAGATCCATCCTAGCTTGATAGACCGCAGTAAAGGTGTTCATGGCTTCAACGCCATAGGCCCACAAGATATCGAGTCGAGCAATCGCGACGTCAAACAAAGGATCGCCAATGGACGTCTCCTCCCAATCAATGATGGCAGCTAGGTCACCACTTTGCCAAACCATGTTCCCCGGCCAATAGTCACCGTGACGAAAGGTATACGGATTCTCTCTGACGGTCGAGAAGTTCAATTCTAGGGCTGTACGAATCTTCGTTTCTTGCAACGCTTCGTTCATTGGTTCATTGGCTGGTCGAATCCTAAGCGGTGAAGGCTCCATAAACTCCATCGCAGAATGACGAGTGTCGACTGAATGAACCTTGGCAAGGTGATCCGCCATATTCGTTACTCGCTTAGTTCGATCGTCAGTAACCAAATCTGGCGAACCTTCAACGTAATTCAACACCAAATAGGGTCGATCAAGGATATTGCAAGACAAATCGAAGTACTTTGGAGTCGCAACCGGAATCCCACCCTCACTAAGATATCTTAGTAGCTCATACTCATTTCTTACGGATTCTGAATAGTTTTCGAAGCTCCACTGCCCTACTTTTCGAACAACCAATGTCTCCATGCTACTATCAACATGTTCAATCTGTATGCCAGTCATGGTGCACGAAATACCGCCATTCAACTGCCAATGCCGAATCAACTTGGCCCGAGGTTCGAGCATGGAAACAATCTGCTCGAATTGGTGGCTTGCCTCAGTCATATCGAACTAGTTTGACCTATAACGACAAACTGAATCGCGACTCGGTAACCGTGAAAAACGATGAACCCAGTTACATTCAAGGTATCGTCCAACCTATGCTTTCATTGCTTTTTGCGGTTTCATTGGCTCGACCCGACATCTTAATTGCGGATTTTGAGCAAAAAACCTACGGCCAGTGGAAAGTAACCGGCAAAGCGTTTGGAACCAGACCTGCAACCGGAACGCTCCCGAACCAAATGGTCGTGACCGGCTTCAAGGACAAGGGTCTCGTCAATACCTATTTAAGCGGCGATCTATCCACCGGTACCCTTACCTCACCACAATTTACAATCAATCGGAAATACTTAAGCTTTCTCGTAGGCGGCGGATATCATCCCGAAAAAACTGGAATTCAACTGGTCATTGATGGAAAATCAATTTTTCGCACGACTGGCAAATCGAAAACTCCTCAAGATACTGAAGCTCTTTCCTGGGAGAATTGGAATGTAGCAAAATGGCAAGGTAAGGAAGCACGTCTAGAAATTTTCGATCTCGAAACTGGCGGCTGGGGACATATTAATATCGACGAGATAACGCAAAGCGATACCATGAAAACGACTCCGAAACCAAAGCCTGAACCGCTCTACGCGGAAACGTATCGACCGCAATTTCACTTCACCGCTAAGAAGAACTGGCTGAACGACCCGAACGGACTTGTCTTTTCAAACGGGGAATACCATCTCTTCTTCCAACATAATCCGGGCGGAATTCAGTGGGGGGACATGCACTGGGGACATGCCATTAGCCCTGATTTGTTTCATTGGAAAGAGCTTCCAATCGCCCTTTCACCCACCAAACTCGGCACCAACTATTCGGGCAGCGCCGATGTCGACCTTAACAACACAACCGGATTCGGAAAGGATGGAAAGCCCCCGATGGTTGCCATGTATACCGCCGCCGGTAAGCCGTTCACTCAATGTTTGGTGTACAGCAATGACCAGGGACGAACGTGGACCGAGTACAAAAACAATCCGGTTCTCAAACACATCAAAGGCGAAAACCGAGACCCCCGAATTTTCTGGCATAAGCCATCGAACCAATGGGTCATGGCGCTTTACCTTGATGGAGACGAGTTTGGAATCTTCGGGTCACCAAACCTCAAGGAATGGAAGGAACTCAGTC
Organism: Armatimonadota bacterium; assembly: GCA_043770615.1. Lineage (GTDB taxonomy): Bacteria > Armatimonadota > Fimbriimonadia > Fimbriimonadales > Fimbriimonadaceae > Fimbriimonas. The sequence continues at coordinate 8,626 of JAYVHY010000101.1, forward strand.
GACTTCATTTGCCTGGCTCAGCCGAATGTCCCGAATTGTTCGAAATACCCGTAAGTGGTCCCCTCTTGGGTGACGATCCTCGCTCCAAATGGATCTTTTACGGAGCAAATTTCCGCTATCTTGTTGGCGAGTTTGATGGCAAATCGTTCAAGCCAGAAACTGAACCACGAATGTTGGACTTCGGTCAATTTTATGCGTCACAAACCTACAGCAATGTGCCAAATGGTCGCCGAATCCAGATTGGTTGGATGAATGGTCCTGGACCATTACCAAACATGCCGTTCAACCAGCAAATGAGCGTTCCGTGCGATCTTACATTGCGAAACGGCGGCGACGGCTATGAAATCATGCGTAACCCAGTGAAGGAACTAGACAAACTGAGAAGTCGAACCCTGACTAAGAAAGCAGTTTCGCTCGTTTCCGCAAACGAATTGTTAAGCAAACTCAAGGGCGGCTTGTACGACATCGAAGTTAATTTCGAGCTCGTACGCGGAGTTCCATTCCGAGTTAATATTGGCGGGAACGACCTCATCATAAGACCCGATCAGAAGGAGATTTCGTTTCTTGGCAAGGAAGCCCCGTTGGTTATTACCAATGGCGAAATCAACCTGCGATTCCTGGTTGATCGATCTTCAGTCGAGTTCTTTCTGCAAGAAGGGTCGTCTTGTTTGACGTCATACTTGCCAGCATCAGAGGTGCTACCCAAGAACCGAAAGATTAAAGTCACCCTGCCCGAAAAAGACGTTAATATCCAGTCGATTCGCGCTTCAGAATTAAAGTCGGCCTGGTGAAAAGGATGGTTTGAGCATTGTTTGTTGAATGCCATCAACGCAAAACTACGTAGACTTAAATCGTGAGTATTCCTACCGCCGCCTATGCCGTCCCTTCTTCCACCGAACCCCTCGCTCCTTGGACGTTTGACCGGCGAGACCCCAAACCCGGCGATGTACTCATCGACATCCTTTACTGCGGAGTTTGTCACTCCGATCTTCACCAAGCTCGAGACGAATGGGGTGGATCTAAGTATCCAATGGTGCCAGGACACGAGATCATCGGTACCATCCTTGCAGTCGGTTCCGAAGTCACAAAATGGAAAACCGGTGACACGGTTGGAGTTGGAGTCTTTGTTGACTCCTGCCGCGAGTGCGACAATTGTAAAGCTGGTATCGAACAGTATTGCGATGGCGGAATGACCGGAACCTATAACGGGTTTGAACGGGACGGAATCACGCCAACTTATGGCGGATACTCAACCAAAATCACCATTGATCAACACTACGTGGTGAGCATTCCCAAAGGAATCCCTTTCGACGGAGCAGCTCCGCTTCTCTGCGCCGGGATCACAACCTATTCCCCGCTTCAGCACTGGAATGTCGGCCCTGGCTCACGAGTGGCGGTGGTTGGGCTCGGTGGGCTTGGCCACATGGGCGTTAAATTCGCAAAAGCGATGGGTGCCTCCGTGACCGTCATTTCGCATTCTCCAAGCAAGAAAGAGGATTCCGCTCGACTGGGCGCTGATGACTTTATTGCGACCAACGATCCCGATGCCTTCAAGAACAATTCCCAAAGATTTGACTTCATTTTGAACACGATCTCAGCAAACCACGAGTACAACGACTACCTTGGACTCCTCGCTCTCAATGGCGTGATGTGCCTTGTAGGACTGCCAAACCCAACCACCGTCGCGGCATTTCCCCTGGTTGGCAAGCGAAGAAGTCTTGCTGGTTCAATGATTGGCGGAATTGCCGAAACCCAAGAAATGCTGAACTTCTGCGCCGAAAAAGGAATTGCTTCGGACGTCGAGGTTATTGAGATGTCATACATCAACGAAGCCTATGAACGAATGCTCAATAGCGACGTCCGATACCGGTTCGTCATCGACTTGGCTAGCCTGAAGAGCTAAAGGGTGCACGAATATACTTCTAGCTTCCCCAGAAGCTTGATTGCCTAAGCAAAGTTTATCCGTGTTAGAAGTGGCACGGATACACGGCCCGATTCCTCAGAAGTTAGAATTTCCAAGCCAAGTTTATCCGTGTTAGAAGTGGCATTCCATCGGTTTGGCAGATCTGAGAAAACCATTTTAAGCCTCATCTCCCTCAATGCTCAAAGGGAGATTAAACGTTGCCATCCGCCAACAGCCAACAGCCAACAGCCAACAGCTAACCGCCAACAGCTAGCAGCCAGCAGCCAACAGCCAACAGCCAACAGCCAACAGCCAACAGCCAACAGCCAACAGCTAACGCCAACAGCCAGCAGCCAACTACTCAATCAACGAAAGCGTCATTTTGCCAACTGCATCACCACCCGCAACCGGAACGGGCATACCCTTGAACGTCACATCAGCCTTGACAACATGACCGTCAGTCGTTACAAAAAAGGTACCGGTCGTTGAGTATTCGGTTCCAGTTTCCGTAACCACCTGCTTAAACTTGTGGACCGTCTTCTTGCCGATCTCTTCATCACCGAGGAATGTTGTCTCAATCTTCAGGGCACCGAGACTAGTCTTCTCATTCTTCGAGATGTCCCACTTTGCAACTGAGTCTTTGGTTAATTCAACTTTTGGCGCAAAGAAGTTCACAACTAAGAACATTCGGAGCGGGTCAGCGCCTTCGATTCCCCCTTCGAACAAATTCATCGTCGAAGTCTTGTCGTAGCCAATCTTGTAGTCAGTGACCGGCGGGGCAACCTCGTTGT
>JAYVHY010000102.1:0-4847 GCA_043770615.1 Armatimonadota bacterium
AGGTTTGCCATTGTGGTTTTCTGTTTGTCTTCTCCAAAATATTTCCGACGCGAAAAGTTGGCACTCTCACGTTGGGATTGCTAATTGTACCCTTTTGAAATACGCCTGGCACGGCCGCATTGTTAGCTTTTGGCAAGGAAGTCGAAAACAAAAATGACGAAGTCTCAAGAAGGCAGTTTAAACTTGGCCCCGCCAGTTTGAACACATTCAAGCGAAGCGGTCTTTCTGACTCCTTCGATTCGAGTCAATCATCAGAATAATTAGGCTCAACGAACATCATCCTCCCTTTAGGAAATATGAATCGGGAGGATAAAACAATTTCAAAGTCCTGACAATGATTAATTGAAAAAGCGTCGAGCATAGTGCTCGACGCTTTTAAATATATGACTAAAAAGTCTTAAGCTGTGTTCTTCTTTCGTCGCTTGATGAGCAACAAGCCACCGAGACCAAGAATTGCAAAGGATGCTGGTTCTGGAACCGCTTGCGTGGTTACTTCGAGCTTAACACCATCATTGAAGTAGTGGCAATCAGGATCGAATCCAAATCCCATCTTTCCGTCGGCTGCGTATTGGTTCATTTTGCCGAGAAGTCCAAGGGCGCCAAGATCGAATACCAAATTCTTTCCAGTTGCATGTCCGCCCACTGGATCGGTCCATGTTCCGACTACAGTTCCTTGACCGCCAAAGTAGTTGCCGCCGCCTTGATTGTCATAAAATGAGTTAACGCCTGATGCTGGGTTGTCGAGCATGTTGACATAAAGAATGTCGTCTTCAACGGTCCAGTCCCAGATGTTCGTGATGGTCAGCTTTGCGCCAGTGATAACCTGGCCGGCAGGAAGAACGTTGTCAATTCCCCATGAGTATGCATAGTAGTGATCGAGATCGCTAAGGTCTGTATTCGTAGGAACGAATGTCTTCGTGGTTTGAGCTGAGGCAAAAGAAGCGCCAGCGGCAAGTGCGAAAAATGAGGCTATTCGAGAAATGTTATGATTCATGATTGCTCCGTGCAGAGAATTTTTCAATCCGAGAATCAATGGAGCAAAAACCGTACCAAACCGAAAAGTCTGGAAATTCTGCTCTTCAGAACGTTCCGGAGAAACTTGGAAACTTCAGTGATCACGGTGACGGGTCGCCGGCATGAAGCAACTTCATTCCGGCTATTTCAGGTTCAACGATGATCCTCCCTTCCTTAAGCAATTGTAAATCGGGAGGATCATCGTTTTGTCGCCAAAATATTGCTGAAAAGGCTGTGCCCTGCCACTTAATCCGATACTTTCGCTATACGATTACCGTCCTAATTTCCAATGCACCCAATGCTTGTCTATGCGGCTTTGCACGGTGCGTTTGCGCCTCACACCGGGCCATGGGACCTGTTTTGCGGGGGCGATATCATGCTTAACGGTGTCGGCGCTTCAGTTCCTGTGTTCGACGGAATTTGGGTACCACCAAATGCTATTTTCTATGCAAATTTAGAAATTCCGCTTACGAATACTAGCGAACGGACTCCTCGAAAGTCTGCCGCCGATATTGCCGCTCGCAACCAATATGTTTTGAAGGCAGACCCGCAGCACATCAAGAATCTGGTTTCTGCTGGCATTGACGTCGTTAGTCTTGGCAACAACCATGCAATGGACGGCGGAGTGTCTGGCCTGAAACAGATGACTTCCCTTCTCGATTCGAATCATATTCAACGGTGCGGAGCGGGAGGCAATTGGGAGGACGCTACGAAGTCGACGGTTGTTGTTGCTCCCGATGGTACGCGGGTTGCATTTGTTTCGTACTTATCTTTCTTGTCGGTGGGTGGATTAAGGGCTTGTACCCCTGCAACCGCAAAAACCGCAGGGGTTGCGGCTCTGACTCTTGGCGGCAAGAACGGTCCCTTTGAGCTTGAAAGGCTGAAGAAGATTGTTGAGCGAGCCAGGCTGGATGCCGACATGGTCGTGGTAGCTCTGCATTGGGGAATTGAGAAGCAACCCTTCCCGGCTCCGTTTCAGGTTTCATTGGGGCGATTATTTATCGATGCCGGGGCAGATGTCGTGATTGGTGCCCACCCGCACGTGTTGCAACCGGCAGAGCTTTATAAGGGCAAGCCGATCATCTATTCGTTAGGAAATTTCGTGAATCCGGGCGGCGGTCAAGCGGCAATGTATAAGTTGACGTTTGAGAAAACAACCTACAAATCAACTGAAATTCTTCCCACCAGCTATTCTGGCGGTCGGGCGAGCTTTTCGAAGCGAAATCCGGAAGAAATTTCGAAGCAAGAACAAGGATTAAAGAAACGATATCCATCGCTTGAAGCCGAGTTAATGACGATTCCAGTTCCATCCGGGTAGTCCAATGAATAGCCCAACTCAGATTCCCTACCGAGACTTGATCAAGCAAAACTGGATTCATTCTATTGCGGATTTGGCCGGCATGGAACCACAAAGGGGAACTATTGAAGGAATCCTTGACCTCTACGATGAACCAGATCGTCACTATCACAACATTGACCACATTGGCACGATGCTGGTTGTTTTCAAATCTTCACGACCAAAGTGCACTATGCCAAGTGAGGTGACATTGGCCATCATTTTTCATGACGCTATTTATAACCCACAAGCCAGAGATAATGAGGAGAAAAGCGCGGAGTTGGCCGTAGAAACACTAGCCACTTTCGGAGTTCCAAAGGTCAGCTTAGACTTGATTGAAGAATCAATCTTGAGTACGAAACACCATACTCTAACGGCTCACCCAGCCTCCACATTGATCATCGATACAGATCTTTCAATTCTAGGGTCAATCGATGAAGAATATGACAAATATTCTCGCGCAATCCGAGCCGAGTACTCGTTCGTCAGTAATGAAGACTATCGAGTAGGAAGGACAAACGTATTGAAGTCGTTCGTCAATCGAGACTCTATCTATTTGTTGCCATGGTTTCGGGAGCGCTTCGAGAAGCAGGCACAGAAGAACATTGAGTTGGAAATTGCGATGCTGGAAAATTAGGTTCCTTGATTCGTTATCTTTCTTCAGGGCCAAAGGTCCGATTCAAGTTAGCCCAGTCCGAAGGGCTGGGTAGGCATGAACCACAAAATGCGGTCTGAAGGACCGCGTCAATCCCAAACGTATCGTTCGTCATAGGCAATTCTATATTTCTCTAACAGCCCCCGATATTCGTCTTGGAAGGACAATCCGCCATGATGTTCTTTTTGATTCGCAATGTAAGCAATCACTGCTTTTTCCTCACTTGGCGAGACGCTAAAAGCGCCATAGCCATGCTGCCATCCAAACTCTCCAAGTCTTGGAAACTCTTGCTTCAACCATTTCGAACTAGAAGTCTTGGTCGATTCGACTACCTGGGCAATGGTTACGGTTCTAGCGAGTCCGAAAAGCATGTGGACATGATCTGTGTGTCCTCCAACGATAATTGGCACGTTGCGCGCATCCGCTTACACGCGGGATAGGTAGGCATGAAGTCTAGGCTGCGCTTCATCGTCGAGCCATGGGTGGCGATTCTTGGAACCGTAGACAAGGTGGACTAAGATCTGCGAAAGAGATTGCGGCATTTCGTCTGTTTTACCGGATTGACGCGGTCCTTCAGACCGCAAGATACATCGGCCTGTATCCCAGCTCTTCGAACTGGGCGAACTTGAATCGGACCTTCGGCCCTTTAAGTCTCAAAATATAGATTGAGATCTGAACACTTAACGTTAAACTTAGGACACCTGTTTGAATATAAAGAAAAGCATGCGGGGACTTCAACCTAGTTTAACAATTTCGAGCAACGAAAATTCCTTGTTTGCTTGAGGCTAAAACCTTCCCCGCTCGCCTCTTGGCGAAGGTACAATTACTATCCAAGAGGCATCCGCTTGGCATCTGCACGAAAACCCTACAAACGCGCACTTATTAAACTCAGCGGCGAAGCTCTCGCCGGAGATCTGAAATTTGGTCTCGACCCCCATATTCTCAACTATATTGCCAAGGAAGTCGCCGACGTTCATCGCGCCGGGATCCAATGCGCAATCGTAGTTGGTGGTGGAAACTTCATTCGCGGTGAAACATTCTCAGTTGAAGGCGGCATAGATCGTTCGGTTGCCGATCAAATGGGAATGCTGGGAACCCTGATGAATTCACTGGGCCTTCAGAGTGCAATTGAGCGTCAGGGTATCGAAGCCCGCGTTCAAAGCGCAATCACCATTGCTTCGGTTGCCGAACCATTTATCCGCCGACGAACTCTCCGGCATATGGAGAAAGGACGCCTAGTCGTCCTCGCAGCTGGAACCGGAAACCCATTCTTCTCTACGGACACGGCGGCAGTTCTGCGAGCACTCGAGATTGAGGCAGATGTTTTGGTTAAAGCGACCAAAGTAGACGGTGTCTACGACAGTGACCCTAAGAAGAATCCAAACGCAAAACGGTATGCAAAACTGACGTATACCAAAGCAATTCAGGATCGATTGAAAGTCATGGACCAAACCGCCTTTACGATGGCCGATGAGCACAAGATGCCCATGATCATCTTAGATTTTCACAAACCAGGGAGCCTGTTGGATGCCCTTACTGGCGGCAAGTCAGGAACCTTGGTAGGAGACGAAAACGAATGAGTGTAAATGAAATATTGACGGATACAGAAACCCGAATGCAGGGCGCATTGGATGCGATGGCACATGACTTTGCGGGTTACCGCACTGGGCGAGCGACCCCACAAGTTCTTGATCGTGTTCACGTTGAATACTACGGAACGGAAACCCCGATCACCCAGATTGCAAACGTAAGCATTCCTGAGCCAAGGCAGCTTTTGATTCAGCCTTACGAGAAGCACATGACGCCAGTTATTGAAAAGGCGATCATGAAGAGTGACCTTGG
>JAYVHY010000103.1:0-2207 GCA_043770615.1 Armatimonadota bacterium
CGAAGGAATCCGCCTTACAATGGCTCGGGAGCAAACGATGAAGCACAAATTCCTGAGCAAATGGACATCCAAAAGCAAACCTGGGAGAGAGTATTTGACGGCGGCGCAAGATCAAAGAACATCAACCAGCCAGCGAATTTGCCGATGCATCCACGCTAAGTTGGTTATTTCGATATAGGAAGAATATTAGCGCGCAACTACTAATCAGGGCCAAGGAACCACCGAAATAAAGCATTGCTTCTGGTGAAACTTTGGCCCACAATGCCCCAGCGATCAGATTGCCAACGAGAGTTGTTATTCCAATTACAAAGTACTGAGCTCCGATAAGCGTCCCCTTAGGAATCTTTGAACCCGCCTTAACCAGAAATGCCTTCGAGATTCCGTCCGTTGCCGCCACCGAAAGTCCGTAAAGCGCAAACAATGGAATCAGGTTAAAACCGACATTTCGGGCAAACAATAAATAACTCAAACCAAACAAAACCCATCCTCCAACCAAGACTTTCCCCGAACCGATACGGTCCGAAAGGACTCCAAGTGGCGAGGAAGCCAATGCATAAACAAGATTAAAGAGGGCATAAAGCAAGATCACTTGAAAGGGGGCTACGCCGTGAAGTCCCGCGTATAACAAGAGATAGGTATCGCTACTGTTAGCTATTCCAAATAAGCCCAAAACACCAAGAACGGGCCAAATCTCTCGAGGCAGCTTCAAAGTGAGGTTAAGAGCAGATTTAGTCGTTTTGAGACTAGTTTGAGGTTCCTTAACCAAAAATGTGATTCCTAGAGCAACAAATCCAGGGATTGCGGTGAGAAGCAGGATGTTCCGCAACTCTGACGGGTATTTCCACACCAAACCAGCGCCGATACAAACTCCGACAAAAGCGCCGGCAGTATCCATCATCCTGTGGTACCCGAACGCTCTCCCCGAAAGGGCGGGATCAACCGATTCAGCGATCATAGCATCGCGTGAAGAGGTCCTGATTCCCTTGCCGACTCGGTCGGCCAATCGACAAACCACAACCATCGGCCAACTTACCGCCAAACCAACCAATGGTTTGGCCAAAATGCTAATTCCGTATCCCCAGCGGATGTACGGAACCCGTTTCCCGGCTTTATCGCTATGGATTCCAGACCACAGCCGAAGAATTGCAATAACAAGCCCAGAAAGTCCTTCCATAAGGCCAAGGCTCCATGAAGGGGCGCTAAGGGTGCCCACTATAAACAACGGCAGGATTGGGTATGCAAGCTCGGAAGCGACATCGGCCCAAAAACTAATCCAACCCAAAGTCTTGACGGCGGTTGGTAGAGCAACTTTAGGCATGGGTTCTAGTCTATCTAAGTCAAAGAAATCGTGAATAATAAATGTAGATGTACGTTCCCAACTATGTGCCCGAGCCCGAGCAAATTCCAGGAAGCGTTACGAAGATCGCATATGCCGATCGCCTCCAATTTATTCGACACGTCCTCTATCGATTCCTTGGCTCAATTGGATGCATTGTTGGATTTGGTCTCCTGATTCCGAAAGATTTCCTCCCAATGCCGTTGCCAGTCACGGTCGGACTCTTTATCGTCCTCATTTTGATTAGTGGCATCCGGACATTATTAAGGGGAACAGATCTTGAGCCAAAATTAACTAGCTATACGTTGCCGATCGTCATTGTTGCTCTTGCGTACGCCACAAGATCATGGACCGTCAATGGTTTTCCTGCGTGGTCAATACTGGCAGGTATCTCCTGCTTTGGAATTTACTCTTTGGTTTGTGGTCGAGACTTTAGTTTCGTGGGTGGGTTCACCTTATCGCTCATTGTTTCTAGCGTCCTAATCGCGTTTGTCATGGTCAAAGAAGGGATGCCAAGCCAACAAAGTGCCCAAGCCCTGCTGTGGAACGCAGGAGGTCTGTTCTATCTCGTCTACGATTTGGCTGCCATGTTATCTCGAAGGAAATCAAATGAATGTTGGGCGGCGGTTGTAGACCTTTACCGCGATGCTTTTAACTTCATGGGCTATTTCCCAAGAGTTCTTATTCACTGGAATCGCCATAGAATTCTCAATGATTTGTCAATTGACAACCCATTCAGAAACTAATTGAGATACCAGAATTGTGTTTGAACAGCATCAAAATGAAACGAATTGAAATCGAATCCGTCATACTTACCGTTATCGGACGCGGCACATGAACGCACTTACTTTACTATCTGCATTTTTGACAT
>JAYVHY010000104.1:0-11311 GCA_043770615.1 Armatimonadota bacterium
TTTGAGTGCCACTTGCTTTTCCTGCCGAAGAACTTCGACTTTGCCAGATGTCGAGTACATGCAGGGATACAGAAACTCGGGAACCGCGTAGTTCACATACAGGTGATCGACGAGCGCCCGGATCTGCTTGTCTAGGTTATAAGTCTTGCACCGAAACGTATCGATCGTCCTCACTTGCGAATGAGGAACGATCACACTTTCGATGAAGTGCAACAAGTTGTCGGCGGTTTTCCTTTTAGGACCGCTTACATGAGACTTCTTTGCTTCTGCGTTTGCCTTCTTCAAGACTCTCGCAACCGCAAGTTGCTGTCTCTTTTTCTCTTCGTACTTTTCTTTTAATCTTGTTTTTCTTTCTGGTGTTCTGCCCATATGATGAACTGCCGAACCTAAACTGGCCGGATGTGCGGGCGGGAGGGTACAGCAAACCCATCTCGCGTTACATCGAGTTTTTTTGGTGGATTGGTGTTCAACAAGGGCTAACAGAAAAAGCCCATGGGCAAATTTCTGGCTGACTAGCCGTTGTGATCACGCGTGATACGTGTACTCATTTCAATGTTATTGTGATGGATCGGAGAGAGATTTGTCAATTGGTGAAATCTGGAGCACAACCGTCGCTGAATAAAGAGCCAGGCGCTAACGATCTGGTAACAAGCAGGTCTCAACAAAAGAGAGCACCTCATTCTTCCCTTCCCTCGCTTCCCCAGTCCGGTATCCTCTCCGATATGATTCGCTCTATTTCCGTCGCCCAAGTTCAAAAGATTGACGGTTTTTGGGGCCGATACCTCGACGAATTCTCGGACAAAGGCATCCTGAATCAATGGGAGCAGATTGTCGTGACCGGACGGCTCGAGAACTTCTATCGCGCGGCCCGGAAAGAGAGTGGAACGTTCGAAGGTTACCGATTCAATGACAGCGACCTCTACAAGTTACTTGAGGGTGCGGTCTACGTCCAAAAGCTTCGCCCAAACCCAAAAATCGCCGAAATCATCGAAATTTCAATCAAAGCAATCGAAGGTGCTCAAGCCAAGGACGGTTATCTAAACACTCACGTTCAGGTCAATCATCCTCATTTGCAGTGGAGAAACTTGACGAACATGCACGAGATGTACTGCCTCGGGCATTTGTTTGAAGCCGCGGTCGCTCTCAAAGAGAATTTTGACGATGATCGGTTGATAGGGGTCGCTAGAAAGGCGGTTGCCTGTATCAAATCAAGTTACGGACCTGATAAAAAGCCTGGCTTTTGCGGACACCCGGAAATCGAGATTGCGCTTCACCGAATGACTGAAGTAACTGGTGACCTCCAGTTTGCCGAACTTGCCGATTGGATGATTGATATCCGCGGTAATCGCCCTTCACCATTTGAACCAGAAATTGCCGATCCTGAGCTACAAACGATGTTTCGAGCCGCAAATGCGTTGATCGTTAAGAACGGTCTATATGATGGAGCGTATGCCCAGGACGACAAGCCAATTCGAGAACAGACCCAAATCGTCGGTCACTCGGTTCGCGCCGCCTATCTTTACGCGGCAGCAGCGATGAGTTCTGCTCGACGACAGGATGACGACCTGTTCAACGCCGTCCATACGATCTGGGAAAACCTCACGGAAAAGCGAATGTACATTACTGGTGGCATTGGCAGTACTGGAGACAACGAAGGTTTTACCGATGATTACGATTTGCCAAACTTAAATGCCTATGCCGAAACCTGCGCAGGAATTGCGCTGGCGATGTGGGGACGAAGAATGTTTGAAGCCTCGGGCAGCGCTGAGTACCTTGACGTACTTGAACGGGTAACCCTAAATGGCGTGTTAAGTGGCGTCTCTCAAGACACAACGCTTTACTATTACGACAATCCGCTGGAAAGCCGAGCCGGGCACGAGCGAGAAAAGTGGTTTGGGTGTGCTTGCTGCCCGCCCAATGTAGCTCGGTTTGTCGGTAGCGTTATTCAATACGCAATGTGGGAGTCAGACGACACCATCTTCATCGGAATGCCAATCGCCGGAAAGTTTGAACTTTCTGGTGGGCTAATTCTCAACGTCACGTCCAACTACCCTGCCGATGGCAAGGTATCCATCAGTTTTGAAGGTAGACCGACCAAAAAGAAGCTCGCAATTCGAATTCCGGACTGGAGTGATGAAATCAATGTTGACTTCCCGGCAGCTACTCAAGAGGCGCAGTACGAAAGTGGCTTTATGGTGTTTGAACACACTTGGGATTCCAGTTCGATTCTCGAACTGGACTTCGAAATGAACATCAAGTTGCACAAGTCGCACCGAATGGTGATCGATAACATCGGACGGCTCGCAGTTTCGTACGGTCCTTCAATTTATTGCGGAGAGGAGTTAAGACTCGAATCCGCACCACAGCTAGCAACTTTAGATTTGGGAGAGGAAATTCGAACTACAGGAAAGACGATTTTGGATGGATCACCAATTCTTCAAGCTACGGTTCTTCGAGAGTCGCCATCTCAACACGGGCAACTTTATGAAGACTTTGCCGATCCGGCAGTTAAGTCGGGCACGATGAACTTGATTCCCTACCGAACGTGGAACGCCAAGGGAAAGAGCTATATGCAAGTTTGGCTACGTCACAATTAGCCTTTGCCGTCCATGAGGCTCGGGCTAAATTTTCTCGTTGGCATATGGATCAAATCAGAGATTCTAACGAGCAAGACTCCAACCGAATCTCCGAATTCGCTAGTTTGAAGGGGGCCGTCCTTACCAACGACCAATGGACCAACCGGCATCACAAAGCCATCTTTCAACAGCTTCAGGTAGCTTCGTTGATCAAAGTCCTTTCGCAACTTTGACGGATATATAGTTGCCGGCGATGCCGAGCGCTTAAACATCGGTTGAACCTGAGCAACAATCAACTTATAGGCACTGAGTACCTCGTTCTTGGTCATAGGGTTTTGGTCGTTGACAATTTTGACCGGATTAGCCCCTTTAACTTTCAGACCTTTCGCCAACGCATTCCAAGCCTTATCTAAAACCATTTTTGCTTCGGCATGGGTCACCGGCGCTGAACTCGACTTAACTACACTTGGCTTCTTCATCTTGACGTCTTGAGCACCGTTTTCTTGGGCAAAAACAGAATAATATCCCAATATGACGAACGTGATGCCAAGGCCAGTTTTCATAGTTCAGTTAGTGCTCCGCTCGACTTAATCTTATCAATATTTTCTAAGGCCTGCCCAGTCCCAATCGCGACACAAGTAAGGGCGTTGTCAGCAACTCTAACGTTAATTTGAGTGACATCCTGAAGGTATCGGTCCAAGCCGCGAAGCAATGCTCCGCCACCGGTTAGGGTAATTCCACGCTCGATGACATCACTTGCCAACTCCGGTGGAGTCTCTTCGAGCACATGGCATAGCTTCTCAGCAATTTGCCGGATTGGCTCGTTGAGTGCCTCACGAATCTCGATGCTGCTTACTTCGATAGTCTTTGGTAGGCCGTGAATCATGTCACGCCCTCGGACTTCCATCTTGGCTTCCTGGGTAGCGGCATAAGCGGATCCGAGCCCGATTTTAATTTCTTCGGCGGTCATATCACCAATCATCAAGTTGTAGGCATTCCGTATGTGCTTTTGAATCGCCTCATCCATCTTGTTTCCGGCAACCCGAATGCTTTGAGATGTGACAATTCCACCCAACGATAGGACGGCAATATCGGTCGTTCCGCCACCGATGTCAACCACCATGTTTCCGCCCGCTGTGTCGATGGGAAGTCCTGCGCCGATCGCAGCGACATATGGCTCTTCAATCGTCATCGCGATGCCTGCTCCTGCTTCTTTGGCGGCTTTGATAACGGCTCGTCGCTCTACATTAGTTACCCCGGCTGGAACACAAATCAGTGTCGTCGGAGCAAAACTAAACGGCATTCGGCTCCCACAAGTTTTCTTGATGATATGCTTGAGCATCAAGAGGGTTACCGTGTAATCGGCAATTACCCCATCCTTCATCGGACGAATTGCCGTGATGTTGGCGGGAGTCCGACCAATCATTTCCCGAGCATCATTGCCAACGGCAAGAACCTTGCCGGTCGAAGTATTGACGGCAACCACGGTAGGCTCAGTCAGGACAATTCCCTTCCCGCTTCGGTAAACAATTAGGTTTGCTGTGCCAAGGTCAATGGCAATTCGCGGAACGAATCTCAAGATAGCTTTAGAGTACCTTCTGAGCCTCGCCTTCAAGCACACGAGTAATGTCCGCTCCAAGGGATTGAAGTGACTTCTCGATACTTTCGTATCCACGGTCGATAAAGTGGATGTTCTTGACGACGGTCTCGCCGTGGGCAACCAAACCGGCTAAACAAAGCGCGGCTCCGGCTCGAAGGTCTGAAGAATAGACCGTTGCTCCCCTCAGTTCGTGGACTCCGTGAATAATCGCGCTACTGCCACTCTGCGTAATTTTAGCGCCCATTCGATTTAGCTCAGATATGTGTCCCGTCCGGCTTTCATAAATGGTCTCTTTAACGTTGGAAGTACCATCAGCAACGCATAACGCAGCTGCCATAGGTTGTTGCATATCGGTGGGAAAGCCGGGATGCGGCATCGTCGTGATGTCAACTGCGACTAGTCGGCTCGGCGCTCCAACTCTCACCCAATCTACGCCTTGGTCAATCATCGCCCCAGCCTCGCGAAGCTTGTTCACGACAGCGGTTTGATCTTCAGGCAAGATGTTCGTAACTGTGACATCACCGCCGGTGATAGCACCTGCGAGGAGGAACGTTCCAGCTTGAATTCGGTCAGCCGGAATCTTAAAGTCTCCACCACTTAAGCTCTTCCGACCTTGAATCGTGATGCTCGACGTACCAGCTCCTTCAACTTGCGCCCCAATACGGTTCAAGAATGCTCCAAGGGCAACAATTTCTGGTTCCATCGCTGCATTGGTAATCGTCGTAGTTCCATGGGCAAGGGCAGCGGTACTCATGATGTGCTGGGTGGCTCCTGCACTTGGCATGTCCAAATAGACCTCGGTTCCAATGAGCCTTTCTGCTCTCGCTCGATAGACACCTCCGTCAAGTTCGATCGTGGCACCAAGGGCATGAAGGCCCTTTAGGTGTAAATCAACGGGTCGAGCCCCGATCTTGCATCCGCCGGGCGCTGGCATTTCGAGCTCACCAATGCGAGCAAGTAAAGGACCAACCATATAGAACGAAGTTCTGATTGATCTAACCATCTCTTCATCGGCTTCACCGGCCTTAAGGTTCGAACAGTCAATGTGGAGGTTGTTACCTTCCCAACGAACCTTTGCGCCAAAAACTTCGAGCAAGTTGGCCTTTATTTCGGTGTCACTGATCTTGGGAACGTTTTTAAGAACAACCGGTTCCTCAGACAATACAACTGCAGATAGAATTGCAAGGGCAATATTTTTGCTTCCGGAAACCTCGATTTCTCCCGTGAGTTTGTGCCCGCCTCGGATGACTAAAGAATTCATGAAAGATGTCCCGTTCTTAACCTGAAAGCTTGTGCAACAGGAAAAGAAAGAGAATACCTTTTGGGGTACGACCTAAACCCACCGAATGGATCATGCAACCGAAATAGCTTGAACTTCGGGAAAATATGGTAAAAAGTCTCGCCACTCGTCCCGGCCCTGAGCTTTGAGATAAATTGGCAGTGACAAATAGGGGATAAAGCTTGGTCTTCGAGGCTTTCGTTTAAGTGCCATGTTGGCTTGCTGAGGTGTTTTGTCCGCCTTTTTTAGATTGCATCGCCGACAGCATGCCACCAAATTGTCCCAACTATGGGGTCCGCCAGTCCAGCGAGGAACGACATGATCAATCGTCATATCTTTGGCTTTCACTCCGCAATATTGGCAAGAATAGTTGTCCCGAGCGAGAACGGCGTGTCGAGATAGTCTCAGTTGTGGCAACGGACGTTTGACTTGGTACTTCATTCGCAAGACTGCTGGTGAATCTAGCTCTCCACCTGCCGAAATGATTGGTTCATCTCGAAGCACGATGACATCAGCCTTACCAAGAATCATAAGGGACACCGCTCGACGAGCGTTACAAACATTTAACGGCTCATAATTGCTATTTAAAACTAAAACGTCCTGAACTGCCATAAATTCCTACCTAATTCATATCGAAGGGAAACGGGAGACAAAATAGCAAAAAAGGCTCGAACACGTTCGTGTTCGAGCCTTCCGTTTTTGGCGGAGTTTGCGTGGGGCTACTTACGGTATCCCGCCACATCTGCGGCGGAACTGCCCCTACCTCTATTTCAGAGGATGCACTCATTTCCTTAATTCTTTTGACGGTGCAATGGGCGAATTCGGCGCAAAGAATTACGAGTTTTTACAAACCTCAAACAAACTTCGGGAAGTTTCGTGAAGGCGAATCCGCTCCAGCGTCGCGGGAACTGTGTTTTCTAGGCGTTGGAAGATGACCTGCGCGATGACTTCAGAGGTCGTCGCCGTACCTTCAAACTCGGGTAAATCACAGTTGAAATTCTTGTGATCATACCGATCCACGACTTCCCTATTCACGGCTTCATCGACGGCGTTGATCGAACAGATCATGCCAGTAACCTCGTCCAATTTGCCGCTCACGGTGACTTCTAAGAGGTAGTTGTGTCCGTGCCCTGCCGCATTGTTACATTTCCCAAAAAGTTCAATATTCTTGGCGTCCGACAGGGACGGTACGTGGAGCCGGTGGGCGGCGGCGAATTCGTATGTTCGAGTAATGGTCGTTTTCATTCCGTCATATTCTCCGTAAAAGCTAGGGAACTCTTCTAATTTGATGTTTGTAAGGGCAACTTCGGATGGCAACTCTGAATCGAGTATCTCATTCCAAAGATAGACCAACAAGTTCTCAATCGATGGCGTTCTTTTCTCAAAGTATGGGATCTCGTCGTTGATGCTCCGTTGGGCAAATTGAGGCATCAACCGATGTTTGAGAACCGCGTCAATGTCCTTAATGTTCACGATCATCGCAGTATCTGGATTGACCTCGCCAGCAACCGAAACTTCTAATACGTAGTTGTGCCCGTGGTTATATTTCGAGCCCCAATTTTCAAAAATCTTGCGGTTTTCATCATCCGAAAGATGAGCGAACCAAAACCGATGTCCACTACTGAAGGTTATTTTCCTTGTCATCGATACTCGCATTTATTCACTCTCCTTTAATGGCATTCCCAATGATTGTGGGGGTCTTGTTCCTTTTCCTACGAATATCAGGATCACCAATGTCGCAATGTACGGCAATGCAAGCAACAATGATCGAGGAATTTGGCTCCCACTTAGTTGGAGTTCGAATTGTAGCACTTCAAACAGACCAAGCATTAGGGCAGAAAAGAGAATTCCCATTGGTCTCCATCTGGCGAACGTTACCAATGCAATTGCAATGAAGCCACGTCCAGCCACCATTTCGGTGGCAAAGGATTGAGAAATCCCTAAAGCTAAATAGGCTCCCCCAATTCCACCGAAGAATCCACCAGCAATAAGTGCCTGATATCGTAGCTTTGCGGGATTGAATCCAGCTGCAACCACTGCCTCTGGATACTCTCCGGCCGCTCGTAACTTTAGACCATAGTTGGTTCGGTACAGCACGATGCCAACAACGAGAGTGCAAAGGATTAGAATGACTAGCACTATGTCCAACGAACCAAAGAATTTCGGTATCGCGGGAAGATTCATCAGTTTTCCGGTCGCTCCCTGCTTTTCAAACATCGTTCCGCATACTCCAAGGCTCAAAAGGTTGATCGCCGTACCCACAACTATCTGATCGAGATTGAATTTGATCACTAACACGCCAAGAAAAAATGCAGTTAGAATTCCCGAAGCCATCCCTGCCAAAATTCCTAACCATGGATTTCCAGTCGAAGATGAAACGATGGTTGCCGAAAAAGCCGAACCGAGCATCAGTCCTTCGAGCCCAACATTGATGATCCCGGCTCGCTGAACGATGGACTCGCCAATCGCTCCGAATGCGGTAGGTACCGCGTATCGAATGATTTGAATGACGGAGATCATCCCTCTCTCCTCGCGGCGATTCGGCGGTCATTGATTGACCTAAATAGGAGCAACCCCAAGACGGTGGCTGCCTGAATCACATAAACGAAGTAACTGCCAATGCCGCCAAAACGCGACAAGTTACTGGTTGCGGCAAACAATCCGCCGAAGAGCAACGCCGAAGGAACAATGGCGAAAGGATTTAGGGCTCCAACCAGGGCTACCGGAATTCCCAGAAAGCCGTATTGCTGAGAAAAGGAACTTGCCAACTGACCATTAATGCCTAAATACTGAATACCACCCGCCAAACCGCAAACCGCACCGCTCATGAGCATGGCCCGAAACTTCACGTGGTCGGCATCAATCCGATTTGTACGAGCGAACCCAGGATTAGATCCGACAATCCGAGCGAAGTATCCGGGCTTGGTTCGAAAGAGCCAATAGCCCGCCACGACCGCCACAACCACCGCAATAAATATCCCAAAGTGTAAGTCGCTTTGCCGCGAGAACTTGGGAAGCATCAGCGATTCTGGCAATTGATCGGTCAAGGGGGCAGTTTGCCCTGGTTTTCGTAGTGGCCCTTCAACAAAAAACATTAACAGCTTGTCGCCGATGAAGTTAAGGAGGATGGTACTGATGACCAAATCAACCCCCCGCTTTAGGTACAAAATCGCCGCCAAACCTGACCATAAAGCCCCACCAACTGCGGCTCCCGCCATCATGAGGATGCATCCAATGAAACCTAGATTCGAATGAAGGATGAACTTGCCAATGGTAGCCGCCAAAAGTGCGCCGACAATGAGCTGCCCTTCGCCACCGATATTGAAGGCTCCTGCTCGCCAAGCAATCGTGATTCCGACGGCGGTCAAAAGGATTGGGGTTGCGCGGACGATCGATTGAGAAACCGCGACTTTGTCACCAAATGCTCCTTCAAAAAGAAGCTTTGCTCCTTCCCCGATCGGCACCCCGAAGATGAGAAAGCTCACTAAGACCACGGCGATCACGAAAGAAACCGTGACAACAAACTGCTTCATGAAGTTATCGCCTCCTTTTCATCGGCAAACAGTTTGCCCCGAGACATAAACCATTGGTCACTCGTGATCGCAAAGAGCTCATCACGGTCAGTCGTAACCACCAAGACATATGCTCCGTTTTGGGCTGCATCAAGAAGCTTTTGATGAACGAACCCGGCGGCTTTGACGTCAAGACCTCGGGTTGGATTAACGACGACCAGGATACTCGGATTCTGATCGAGCACTCTAGCAAGGATCACCTTTTGCTGATTCCCGCCCGAGAGCTGCTTCGCAAGATCCTTGGCTGACTTTGCCTTGATCGAATACTGATCAATCAGCCTTTTGGCCTGTTCCCATTGGCCAGAAGAAGTGAATTTCTGCCCGTTCATGAGGCCTGACACTGCGATATTTTCGACCAGGTTTAGGTTTACCGCCAATCCTTCGGCTTGCCGATCTTGAGGGACATAACCAACAAAACTTCGATCCCAATCAAGCGATTCTCCTTCAAATTTGATTGATCCGGAGCGAACTACCCGAACCCCAGCCATAGCTTCTGCCAATTCAACTTGACCATTTCCATCAACTCCGCCGATGCCAACAATTGCTCCTTTGCGAACTTGGAAGTTCACTCCGCAAATGGCATCTTTTAGAAAGTCATTCGAAACCCAAAGGTTTTCTATTTCCAGAACTCCACTGGCTTCTTCGTATCTCAACGAAGGGTTCGAGAGGGACTCAACGACCCCACCGATCATCATGTCAACCAGCTGAGCGGAATCAACATCGGACCTATGTTTCGTACCGACATGTTCGCCACGACGCAACACCGTTATACGATCAGCCGCAGCCAAGACTTCGTCAATTTTATGGGCAATGAGAATAACAATCTTGCCTCGAGTCGCCAATAGACGAAGAAAGCCAATAAGTTCGGTAACTTCTTCAGGTGAAAGTACTGCGGTCGGTTCGTCAAAAATCACGACCGAAGGATCGGTAGCAACACTTTTCAGTATCTCGACTCTTTGCTGTGTCCCTACTGAAATGTCTTGAATGCGTGACTCCCATGGAATATCCCAACCAAACTCCATGGCTTTCTTCTTTATAGGTTCGATTGAGTCTTGACCAACTCCAAGTTGACTAAGGCGCAAGTTCTCTTCCACCGTAAAGGCAGGCACCAACTTAAAGTGCTGGTGAATCATTTCTATCCCCAATGAGCGGCACTTTTGGGGATTTCCGACGGGGAGCTCATTCCCGTCGAGGGACACTGAACCGGAACTTGGGGTTAAGAAGCCACCAAGGACGTTCATTAACGTGGACTTCCCCGCCCCATTTTCACCGACAACGGCGTGAACTTCTCCGGGCAAAAAGTCCACCGATAGAGGTTTCAGCGCCTCAAGAGACCCAAACCTCTTTGAGACGCTGATAACACTTAACATGAGTTCTTAGAACTTATCTTTTGGTACAACGAGCTTGCCCGACAGGATGTCCTTTTTGACTTCTTCGACTTTCGATACAGCATCTGCCGGTAGCGATCCCTTCAAATTCTCGTTGAAAACGAAGTCAATCGCACCTTTCTCCATTCCGAGTTGAATCACGCTACCGTCAAACTTTCCTTCCTTGACCAATTTGGCAACTTCGAGAAATGCAGGTTTGGCAACAATTGTCGCCGATCCGATGATCACTCCGCTTTCATTGTCGTTCTGGTTTAGGTTCGCCCCAATTGCCCAGACTTTGCCCTCTTTACAGGCGTTAAATATGCCCTGAGCGCCAGCATTTGCCTGATGAATGAGGACGTCGGCCTTTTTACCGATCATTTGTTCGGCAGCTTGTTTTGCCTTAGCAACGTCATCGTTCGATCCAGTAAACACTTCTAGCACTTGAATCGCAGGATTGGTAGCGACGGCTCCAGCTCGGAAAGCCTTAAAGGTCGACTTAATCGATGGAACGTCGGGTCCACCAACCATTCCGACGACTCCCGTTTTCGATGCCTTTGCCGCGAGAACACCGGCCAAATAGAACGATTGCTCAAGATAGAATCGGATCGCTCCCGCATTCTTTGCGGTTAGACCACCGGATGACGAAACAAAAACGGTGTCGGGGAAGTCCTTAGCGACCTGAACTCCCGGTTCGTTGTATTCAAATCCGTGGCCAAAAACTAGCTTGTAGCCTTTTTGAGCGTATGATCGCATCGCTTCTTTGATGTCGTTACCGGTAGCGACTTGGTTAGCAACCTCTGCTCCCATGTCTGTCTTGATACCCTGTAGACCGTCGTAAGCCAGGGCCGACCAACCTGAATCGTTAACCGGACCTGGTGTGATTAGGGCGACTTTGAAATCGCTTTTTGATGCTT
>JAYVHY010000105.1:0-4842 GCA_043770615.1 Armatimonadota bacterium
CCCCGACTCATTGACCGATATCTGATTGCTATTCAGAACGGAGGAGCAAAACCGCTGATCTGTGTCAACAAAATTGATCTCCTCGAAGACAAGACCGAGTTAGATGTCCTAGAGCCTTATCGCAAGATCGGAATTCCGGTCATTCAGTGTTCAACCCGAGACTCGTTAGGAATCGAGGAACTCCGGGAACTCTTGCGGGGACAAAAAGTGGTGTTCGTTGGTCACTCGGGGGTTGGCAAGTCATCGCTCATCAATGCTTTTGCTCCTGAACTCAATTTGATGACCGGTGGAGTCAGCGAAGGGTATGGGCGCGGAACTCATACAACCACTGTCAGCTCCCTCCATCGGTTGCCTCACGAGACTACATTGGTCGATACCCCGGGAATTCGTTCATTTGGACTCTGGTCGGTCACTCAAAATGAAATCGAACGATCCTTCCCCGAGTTTGCCACCTTGGAATGTAAGTTCAATGACTGCACTCACACCAAAGAGCCGGGCTGCGGGGTACTTGCTGCAGTTGCCAGTGGAGCAGTTTCAGGTGATCGGTACAGTACGTTCCTACGTCTGCGAGACGAATTGGGGTGAGCTGACAGTTGGTGGGGCAATGTGTTCGATCTACAGAAAAATTGTAGTGTGCTGCCTCCGTAGCAACGAATAGGGGAACCCCGGGAGCACAGAATACTACGCTGTGGAGGCTAAAAGAGCCAATATCGTGGAGACTTTCAACACAATGACCCACCCACCGTCAACTCAGCCTCCAAACCTGTTCACCAATTTCTTAATATGGGACTCTCAAATCCAGAAGATGAATAACAATATCGCCTTCATTCATCTCTAGATCTTGGATTACTCTTGAATGCCCTTCGTGCATGGATTGCGAAATAAATCTAGGAGAAAGGAATTGATAAATCCAGGGAAGACGGTAACCAAAGAAAAGCAAATAAAGCCCAGATCGTCGCTTATTCCATTCGGACAAAGAAGCTTTCTCCAAGAGGAGCCGACGGGTCATCTTGGAACCCAAAATAGATGACATGATTTACTCGGCTAACCTTGCGAAACAAAAGGTTTCCGTTTGCATCGACGCGTTCCACGGCAACCTTTCGAGAACTGATTGTAAAGTACGAAGGTGGGAATCCATAAGAATTCATCGTTTATCGAGACCCTGTCAAGAACTTTCCGATTCCGTTCTTTACCGAGATTCGGCAGTCCAGCAAAAGTGGACCGTCGGGGAAGCCTCTCCCACCATCCAAAGTAAAAGTCAGAGGTAAATCTTGCTCAGTAATGATGGTGACCGTAGCGTCGCCAGCATGTGCATGTGTAATCACAGCGGGGATTACGACTATCACGATGAAGAAGATTGCCGAACCCACCGCCAATTTGTTGGCAGTGGGTTGGTTTCGGTATCGACGAATGAAATTCATCTCCTCTTCGCGATCCGGCGCATGACTAGTATCCGGTGGACACTGGTGGAATCGTCTGTCTGGCTCTCCACTCCTTCGCTTCTTGGCGGGCTAGTTGCTGCCCACGCACCTTTGCAAACACCCCCAAGTTCAAAAAGTGCATTCCTCCTAGCACGAGCACCACAACGCCAATCTTGGTTGAAAGAAACTCGACTGCCACTTGCGAGGTGTTAACCACTTCTCCGGACTTCAGAAAGAAGGCGATGAATCCAAGATTGATGAGATAGAACCCAACGACAAGAAGGTGGTTCACCGAGTCAGCAATTCCTTCGTTCCCGGCAAACACATCAACCAGGAATATTCGCCCATGCTTGAAAAGTGTTCTGGCCACCCAGACGGTGAGTGCGATGCTAATCGCGAGGTAGACGAAGTATGTTTGAACGATCATTTTTTCCTCTGAACATGAAAAGTGAACATGTTCATTTATATAGTAGACCAATATATTGCAAATCTTCACAAGAAAATGAACATGTTCATTTTCTATGTCAGTACAATCTATGACATGAAAACCATCAAAGCTCCGTCCCCCAAGTCAATCGAGACTCGGAAGAAGATCATTGAGGCGGCATTCAGCCTCTTTGAGAAAAAGGGATATGAGAAATCGACGATGCGCGACATCGCCGCCGAAGCCAAAATATCTCTAGGCTTGACCTACCGCTACTTCTCGCAAAAAGAAGAACTGGTGCTTGCCCTCTACGAGCAACTCGCCCAAAATACGTCCGAAAATGTCGCCGAACTTCCGAAGGACTCGATGTCCAAACGTTATCCTGCTGCGCTCTCGCTTAGTCTCGATTCGCTCACGCCTCATCGCGGCATGTTAAGCGCGCTATTCAGTGCCGGACTCTCGACCAAGTCACCCGTCTCCGTGCTCGGAGATGAAACCGCAGGAGTAAGGGGGCAGATGTGGGCAACCTATAACCAACTATTGAAGGGTTGCACAGACGCTCCGAAAGGAAAGCAAATTGACCAAGTGACGACTTTGATGTACGCCGGGCACTTGGTTACCGTACTTTTTTGGATCCAGGACCGCAGTGAGAATCAGGCTTACACAAAAAAGTTGATTCAGTTCTGCGAAAAGGGAATCCGACTTGCGAGACCATTTCTCCGAATTCGAATCGTGACCAACCTCCTCACCGAATTCTGCGAAATCGTTCAACCCTTCTTCGGGAACCCAACCACTAAGACGACGTCTTGATCAATGAACTTGAACCCAAAGGTTATTCGTGGCGACTTCAGACATCCGAAGTAGGAAGCCCCTTTGGGACTGCGAAAACCTGTTTTCGCTTTAGGCTGCGAGACCTGTCTCGCTGAAAACGCCTGGCGAGGAATTCATACGGCGTCTTTGATGCTAAATCCACTTCAAGTATGATGCAACAGCCCCAAGAATGAAAAGGTAGCTAACGCTAGAATTTCCGCAAGTCTAAGAAATGGTACGATACTCAAATTAGTGGAATAGGTCAACTACATGTATCGCGAAAACTTGCCAACTGGTTGCCCACCCATTGATGCGGAAGATGTTGACAATGAGATTGTCGTCTATAGAATTGTGCATGACAAACCGCCAAGTGACGCTGATTTTGAATCCCACTCGGCAAAGTTTCCCGAAAAAACATATGCAGATGCCTGTAAAGCGCGGGGAGTTTCCGTGTTCAAAAACCCTAGTGACATTGAGCGACTTAAACTACTTTCCACAAACAAGAATAAGCCCTGCCTAACCTGCCAAATCAAATTAAAGGCAGGTGCCGGGAAAATCAAGCAGACTGGTACTCCTTCGCACCATACCTGGTGGCCACTAAAGGACTTTCAAATATTGCAATGCTGTGAGGTAGTTGAATGAATATTACATTGCGCCGCATTTTCGAATATTATGATTGCCCGCAAGTTTTTGAAGCGGTGGACCCAATTGGAGGCACCTACATTGGAACTTATGTTGAGGAAAGGACTGAAGGTGACTACATCATCGTTGGAACCGCTCCAGAAAAGATGCGATTGTTCAGAAGAGGATCTGTCGATCTCCTTTCGATGTTGACGGAGCGGCCTGAAGGCTTCGGCTGGGCCTTTGGCTCATTTGTAGAAAATGATTCAAATCAAATTGCTCTGGCTGCATTTTCACATGCAAAGATTCCCGATGAGTTTCTGCCGCTCGCTGGCTTCGTACTTCATCCTTCAGAAAATGTCGATTGGATAGTTCAGGAAGCTAGAGAGAAAGATAGCCTTATTTTGGCATTGACAGTAGAGCCTCCTGAGGCGGCGGGAAGTCATCGGATACATTCAGATTCTCTTGGGAAACTATTAATTAATTTTCAGAGATTAATCAAATACGCATACTCCAATTGGGCGAAAACTCAAAAAGGAGCGACAGCCATTTTGAATGGACACGTCTTCGACGTTCAAGCATTTAAAGGCGGCTCGTTCCAGGTTCTGCTCGAACCGTCAGAAAGAGCAAATCTTTTTGGCTCTTTCGAAGCAACGGGAGCACTTGAGATACTTGGGCGACTTTTTGAAAGTTCTGGGGATCCCACCTCACTTGTTAGCGAGATATCCACGAAATATAGGGGGCATTTTGCAAGTGCCTATCGCGACTTTTTGGATCTGATGATTTCTCAACAGACGAGAGTTGAAATTGCCTGGGCAGATACAACTTCCGACAAACCAACAGTTCGTAGAATGAGCGCAACTGAGGCCCAGACTATCAGAACTGCTCTAGGTGTCATTACTGGGTTGACTGAAGAAATCCTTGTGCTGACTGGAGCTCTAGTTGAGGCCAACCGCGACACAGGCAACTGGATTCTTGAGACCAGTGATGGAAAGCGACATGGCAAACGAGCCACGGATGGACCAAGCCTTGAAGGATGCAAAATTGGCGCGAGTTTTCGTTTCGAATGCTCCGAGAAAGTAGAAATGACCGCGCTAGGAACAGAAAAAACGGTTCTTTACGTGACAAAAATTGAGGGGATGTAATGTGCTCTAAAACGTTGAAGCAGTTGCAAAATTAAATCTTTTGCAACTGCCGGTCATTGAGTGTCCGCGAGGCTTGATTTGCACATCTTTTCCTTCCCTCAATGCGATCTTAGCGAAATTTGCCAAGCTCAATTCTGCCTCCACGGACATCCGACGGACCCAAGATCGGTGCCAGCAGGGAATTCCAGGCCAAACTCAGTACGGATAATCTCGAAAAGATGCTCGTTACTTAAAATCTCTATTTTGCGGAGGACTTCGGTACCTCTGCGATGTATGAACGTTCCATTCAGGAGCCCGAATCGTTCTCCATTGGGTCGCGCCAAACTCGTCATCATGTTTTGACTAAATTTTGCATTCGGACTGGTGCTCGTCCACCAATTCGATACCTCGCGATCAATCATCGGCATCTGTTCACCCGTAA
>JAYVHY010000106.1:0-11303 GCA_043770615.1 Armatimonadota bacterium
CTCGGAATGCTTCTTATTTTGTGGCCAATGTCAATTCCTGCTCGATCGATCCTTCTCACTGGTCGAGCCGCCAAACGAGTTCTTAGCCCTACCCGTATGGTTGCCGAAGGAGAACATCTCTATTTCATCGTCAATCCATTGGAAATGAACTACCGAGTCAACATAAAATCCGTGCGAGACATCGTAGTTCGCAAAGAGTACATCGTCGTCGAGCTATGGAAGTTCAAGATGATCTTTGTGCCAATCACTAGTCTAAACGGCAAGAACTCGATCAAAGAACTAAGAGCATTTACGGAAGTAGAAAGCTAAATTAACCGGCTGCGTCGAACGCGGTTTTGATCCAGGCAAAGAGCTCATCATTGACTTCAGGCGGGTCTGAAACTTTAACCTTGTACTGACACATGCCACCCGGAGGTTGCTCCACAAGTCGTTCGGTACCGGTCACACCCTTCATGTTAATACCGACCTCAATTCGAGAGTTAGTTGCCGGTCCAATCATTGCGAACTGCTTCTTACGACGCAAGGCAACATAGCCCTTTTTAGGATGAATTTCAAACTCACCAAATTGTTCGATCTTTGCCATTAAGGCATCGTGAACGGGGCGCAAACCAACTTTGGAACCAGAGTAAATTTCCGCAATCGGATCGGAATCAGCATCCGTTGGCTCGTTTTGACGCAAGAAATGAAGAGCCAGCGCATTGGCGTCGCCATGTCCCAGGGCGAATTCGGATTTGGCAAAGTCACGGAGCTGACCGTGCTTTGCCAAACCAGAGTTCGCTAGAATCGAATAAAGCTCATCAAGCGACTTACCAGTCTTCTTCTGGATGTTCGCTTTTTGCGATTCGATGGCTTTATCGAGATCCATAAAGCTTAGAACCAGTGGTTGTCGAGATCGCCAGCCAATTCCGAGACGTAAGCAATTTGACCATTGTGGTAATTGGTATGAACGCCAGCAAACATGGCAAATGAGAACAACGGTACTTCGCCGAACCAACTTGGGATGACGGCAACAAGTTGCTCTTCTGACAATCCGGAAACAAATCCCACAATGTTATCAATCGAAGCGCTTAAGTCAGTTTCAAGCTGAGCCCGGCTATAGCCTTCTGGAGCGGCTGCCCAAATTCCATCTTTTGGTCCTTCTGGTTGCTCGGATGGTGGCTCTTGCTTGAGCATGCTCAAGATTCCTCGGTTGGCAGAAACGACCTCGTAGCTAAAGTCGATTGGACGTCGAGCTTTCCCGTTCGGCTTGGATGTAAGTTGTTCGTCCGAAATAGTGGCAAGGTCCTTAAGATAGAACCCTTTCGTCATCATCAAGAAGTTCACAGTTGAGTCTTTAATCGGAGTAGACATAGTGACTAATGTACCTATCCAATCCGGGCTTTTGTTCCAAGGTGATTCTCAAATTTCATTGTGAGGTTATTGAAGTGATGCTTCGTTAGACGAGCGAGTATCATGATTGAAGGTTATCAGTGGCGATTTCAAAGATTTTAGTAGCAAACAGAGGCGAAATCGCCGTTCGAGTTTTTAGAACTGCA
Source organism: Armatimonadota bacterium (assembly GCA_043770615.1). Lineage (GTDB taxonomy): Bacteria > Armatimonadota > Fimbriimonadia > Fimbriimonadales > Fimbriimonadaceae > Fimbriimonas. The sequence continues at coordinate 1,536 of JAYVHY010000106.1, forward strand.
AAAGCGCTTGGCATCCGAACTGTCGCAGTCTTCTCTGATGCGGATCGGGACGCAATACATACAAATTTTGCCGACGAAGCTGTCCATATTGGCGGATCCGCGCCTTCAGAAAGTTATCTTGATTCCGAAAAAATCTTGACTGCCGCAAGGCAAACCGGTGCTGATGGAATTCATCCCGGATATGGCTTTTTGAGCGAGCGTGCAGAGTTTAGTGAAGATTGTACGAATGCTGGCATCAGGTTTATCGGACCACCGGCAGATGCGATGAGGCTCCTCGGAGCAAAGATTGATGCTAAACAATTGGCGGTTCAAAACGACGTACCAATTACACCAGGCTATTTTGAGTCCGGAGCATCCGATGCTCAACTTAGAACTGCGGCTCAAGACATTGGATTTCCGATCATGTTGAAGGCTTCGGCTGGTGGCGGCGGTCGTGGTATGCGAGTTGTCAGAAACCTTGACGACTTTGACAACGAACTGGCTACCGCGAAAGACGAGGCACTCAAGGGATTTGGCGACGACGCCATGATGGTCGAAAAACTTGTGGAGAATCCAAAGCACATTGAAGTCCAATTCATTGCTGATCAGCAGGGGAATGTCGCATGCCTCTTTGAACGAGAGTGTTCGATTCAGCGTCGTCATCAGAAGCTTATCGAGGAAGCGCCGTCACCGTTTTCAAGAATTGAAAACCTTTGGCCCCAAATGCGCGATGCCACGGTTCGGTTAATCAAGGCGGCAAAATACTACGGTGCGGGAACTGCCGAGTTCATGGTCGATCCAGTTACCGGTGATTTCTATTTCCTTGAAGTCAATGCAAGGCTTCAGGTCGAGCATTGCGTGACCGAAGAGATTACGGGGCTCGACTTGGTCGCTTTACAAATTCAAGTTGCGAATGGCGATCCCCTTGGCTTGGAGGATGGTCTGATGACGGGAAATCGAAAGTCAATCTTTGGACATTCGATCGAAGTGAGAATTGTCGCCGAAAACCCGGGTAAAGGCTTTCTGCCTTCGATTGGGAAGATAGTCGGTTGGGCGGAGCCGCGAGGACCAGGCATTCGATTTGATACCGGCTTTGGGTTAGGCAGTGAGATATCTCGTTTCTATGATTCGATGATTGCCAAGGTAATCGCTCATGGTTCAACTAGGTTAGAAGCGCGTCAGCGCTTAGTCGCGGCACTTCATGATTTTCATGTTTTGGGAGTGCAAACGAACATCGCATATCTTATTGATGTTCTAAACAGCGACGGATTTATCAGTGGCGATATCGACACTGGATACTTAGGTCGAGAGTTCTCCGAGTGGGTCGGCAGTCTGCCTCCAACTGAAGTCGGATGCATCGCCCAAGTGGCAACGTCAAGTGCCGGACCAAGTATTAGCGAGAAAAAGTCGTTCGCAATGTGGGAATTATCCGATAACTGGCGCAATGTTCGAACCAATTCTCAACTAAAATAGGAATTGTTCTATGCGCTCAAGCACTCTCATTTTTGGTTTTGGATTATTGGCGTTGGGTCTTATCGTCCCGGCGTATCAGAAGCCCGTAAAACAGGATCCTCAACTGTGGGTTAGCTTCTCCAAAGATGTTGCGCCAATTTTTAAAGCGGCATGTAATTCGTGTCATGCCGGCACGACCGCGGCAGCGGGTCTTGATCTCTCCAATACGGCAGGATTGCTCAAGGCCGGTGTGATTAAGCCCGGCGATCCTGAGAAAAGTGTCCTTATCCGCCGAATGAAGGGGCTTGATGGCTTGCCATTAATGCCCAAGGGTTTTAAAGCCGTCGATGCTTCGAAAATCAAGTTGATCGAAGATTGGATTAAGAGTGGTGCAAAGCTCGACCAGAACGGAGGAAAGCATTGGGCGTACGTTGCTCCGGTAAAACCTGTTCCGCCAAAGTCAGCCGTAGTGTGGGGCAAAAATGACATTGATGCCTTCACGCTTGAAAAAATGATAGGGCACAAGCTCAAGCCATCACCAGAAGCGCCGAAGGAAATACTGGCTCGTAGGGTCTATCTGGACTTAACTGGGTTGCCGCCAACTGTCGCCCAACTAGACGCTTTTCTTGCAGATGTTACGCCTAATGCTTACGAAAAGCTTGTTGATAGGCTTTTGGCGTCAAGTCACTATGGTGAACGGCAAGCTAGAATTTGGCTCGACTTGGCTCGGTACGCTGACACAAATGGTTATGAAGCTGATGTATCAAGAACTGCCTATCTTTATCGAGATTGGGCGATAAATGCTTTCAACAAAAACCTTCCGTATGATCAATTTACGATCGAGCAGCTAGCGGGAGACTTGTTGCCGAATCCGACTGTGGATCAGCAAATCGCAACTGGATTCCACCGGAACTCGATGTTTAATCAAGAAGGAGGAGTTGACCCTGCTGAGTCTTTTTACAATACCGTTATCGACCGAGTCACCACAACTTCAGGAACATGGCTCGGCTCCACGCTTCAATGTGCTCGATGCCATGATCACAAATTTGATCCGTTCAGCCAAAAGGATTTTTTTAAACTTTACGCAATCTTTGGAAATGTCAGTTATCGGCGCCAAGGTGATTATTCGAAAACTTATTCTGAACACTGGATTGAGCCGGAAATTAAAGTATCAACGCCTGAGGCCATGAAGGCAATTGAAGAAGCCAAGAAGAAGGTGGCAACGCTTGAGCAGCGTAAGATAGCTTTTGCTGCCGAAAACGCGAGGGACTTTGCAAAGTGGAAAATCGAAGCAGGATTGACGGTTCATTTCACTGACCCGAAAGTTGAATCGTTCATCAGTAGCGGTGGAGCAACTTATTCGTTGGGAGAGAATAATCTCATTGAAGTTGGTGGCCCGAATTCAGCCATGGACGAGTACCAAATCGCGATGGACTTTTCAGGCGGAAATGTTAATGGGTTGAGAATCGAAACCCTTCCGGTGCCAGGTAAACCAGGTGGGCGGTCGTCTGGTCAAAACTTTGTTCTGACTGAAATAGATCTCAAAGTCGACAACGCGAAGGTCGAGTTCAATGCCGCTCAAGCGGACTTTGTGCAAGACAATTATGATTTGAAGAAGCTACTTGCCGGAGATCGATCTTCGGGCTGGGCAGTTTCGCCGCAAGCTACAACTGGGCATCGCCTTGTAACTCAGTTTACAAAACCGGTTACCGGGAAGAAGGCGATCCTGAAACTTGGATTCCATTCTCCTTGGCCCAGCCATGGCATGGGCCGCTTTAGGGTTTCGTTTACAACATCCGATTACCCACTGCTTGACGTGGTTCGTGAAAAAGCTCAGAAACTTGCATCGCAACCAGTTTTTGATGAAAAAGTTGACGCCCAATTACATGACCTCTATCTTGAGACATCGACCAATGGATTCGATTTTCAACGAGATTTAAAGTTTGCGAAGGCTGAGTTAGTTCAACGAGAATCTGGTTTGCCGACTGCCCTCGTTATGGCAGATAAGCCTATTATGGGCAAACTGATGGCGGCCGTTCATCACCGTGGAGAATTTACTTCTCCAGGAGAAATGATCGAGGCCGGTACCCCGGATGTACTCCCTCCGTCAGATTCTACGAAGAATATGAATCGGCTAGAACTAGCGAAATGGTTGGTCAATGGTAAGAATCCGCTTACGGCTCGAGTTGCAGTTAACCGGATGTGGGAACAGTATTTTGGACGAGGAATCGTCGAAACAATGGATGATTTTGGGACCCAAGGATCGCGCCCAATAAACCAAAAGCTTCTAGACTATCTGGCGACGAAGTATGTCGAGCTTAAGTGGGATACCAAGGCGATTCACAAGTTGATCGTCATGAGCGCGACGTATCGTCAAAGCAGCAACGTAACCCCGGCGATTCTTGCCATTGACCCAACCAATATTTACTTTGCAAGGGGTCCTCGATTTCGAATGGAAGCCGAAATGATTCGGGATACCGCATTGCAGGCATCGAGCTTGCTGAGCCCGGAAATAGGTGGTCCTAGCGTGATGCCCTATCAGCCAAAAGGAATTTGGGATTCGCCTTATAGCGGCGAGCAATGGATGGAAGCAAAAGGTAAAGACAGATACCGGCGCGGTATTTATGTCTTCACCAAGCGCACGGCGATGTATCCAAGCTTTATGTCGTTTGATGCTTCGACCCGGGAGACATGTACCGTACAGCGGATAAGGACGAACAGCCCCTTGCAGGCACTTGCACTGTTAAACGACCAAGCCTATCTTGAAGCCGCGAAGGCACTCGGGGCAAAAATGGTTCAACGAGGATCGCTTGAGCAAGGGCTCGTTTATGGCTTTCGAGCAGCAACGAGCCGGAAGCCTACTCGCGAGGAACTTCTGGTTTTGGGCAAAGCTTACGGCAACTTCAGAATGAAGTATTTGAAGAATCCTGAAGAAGCGAAGAAGCTTGGTAAGGACGAGCGAGAAGCGGCGTGGACGATGATTGGGAACGTGCTTTTGAACCTGGATGAGACGATTACAAAGGGCTAACGGGATAACCATGACTGAACAAGAACTTCTTCAACTTATTACCCGGCGAACCCTTTTCAAAAAAGTTGGTTATGGACTTGGCAACGTAGCATTGGCATCACTCATGGCCGATCCAGCGTTGGGGTTTTTCGTAGACCAGCAGAAAAAGCAGCGAGCACCTGGACCATTGAGTCCCAAGGCACCTCACTTCAAGCCAAAGGCTAAGTCGATCATTTATTTGTTCATGGCTGGGGCTCCAAGTCAATTGGACCTCTTTGAACCCAAGCCAATTCTCAACAAGTTTGATGGCGACGTTTGTCCAGAGGAATACACGAAAGGCGAAAGGTTCGCATTTATTCGTGGCGGGAAACCAAAGCTATTGGGTTCGCCACACGCTTACAAGCAGTATGGAAAATCGGGGCATGCGATCAGTGCTTTATTGCCACATCTTGGAACGATTGCGGATGATATCTCCATTATTCACTCCATGAAGACCGAGCAGTTCAACCATGCGCCGGCGCAACTCTTCATGAATACCGGCTTTCAGGTGCCTGGACGACCTTCTCTAGGTTCGTGGCTGACCTATGGGTTAGGAACTGCGAATCGCGACTTGCCGGGGTTTGTCGTCCTCTTGTCGGGAATCTCTAACCCGGATGGCGGTAAGTCGTGTTATGGCTCCGGTTTTCTTCCAAGTGTTTATCAAGGCGTCGAGTTCCGGTCTCAGGGCGAACCAGTATTGTTCGTGGACAATCCAGAAGGAATTTCTTCTGAAGTTCGGCGTGACTCGTTAGATGCAATCCGCGATCTCAATACTTTACGAAGTAAGGAAGTTCTGGATCCAGAAATTGAAACCAGAATTGCCCAATACGAACTTGCGTATCGGATGCAAACCAGTGTCCCGGACTTGATGGACATTTCAAAAGAGTCGACAGCGACGAAAGAAATGTATGGCATCGAGCCAGGAAAGAAGAGCTTTGCCAATAACTGTTTGTTGGCTCGTCGGTTAGTAGAGCGAGGCGTTCGATGTGTTCAGCTGTACCACCGAGGATGGGATCATCATGGCGAGAGTGAAGGAAACGATATCAAGCATGGACTTCCCGAAATGTGTCGTCAAGTTGATAAGGCAGCGGCTGCGCTTATTACTGACCTAAAGCAGCGAGGATTGCTTGACGAGACTATTGTTGTTTGGGGCGGAGAGTTTGGTCGAACGCCAATCAACGAGCAACGAAATGGAGTGAATTTCCCTGGTCGCGACCACCACCCCAAGGCATATACGATGTGGGTAGCTGGCGGCGGAATAAAGCCAGGGATTTCCTACGGCAAAACTGACGATATCGGATTCAACGTTGTTGAGAACCCGGTTACCGTACATGACCTCAATGCAACGTTGTTACATCAGCTTGGGCTAGAGCATACGAAATTGACCTATCACTTTCAAGGTCGAGATTTTCGGCTCACCGATGTATTCGGTGAGCCGATAAAGGACTTGATTTCTTAGGCTTACTCTTCTCCAGCCGCTTTTTCGAGTTTCTTGGATTGAGCATCCTTTGCGGCGCTTGTATCTGGTGGCGAACAAGCGACTAAGACAACGGCTACGACGAGAAGCAGGGCAAATATTCGTTTCACAGTTTAATTTATCATGTCTCTCATCGATTTGAGAAGTGATAAGCTTTTCATTCATGTTTTTAACAACAATTCTTGCCATCCAGGGCCTATCTGAAGTTCGACTTGAGTCCCTTAATTTGCAGAGTTTCAACCAGGATTGGGGACAAGCGCAACGAAACAGGTCAGTTGACCGAAATCCTCTCAAGATTGGTAGGCAAGTTTTTGAACATGGAGTCGGAACCCATGCCGTTAGCGAATGTACGATTCAACTATTTAAAAGCGCTATAAGTTTTCATGCCATGGTCGGAGTTGACGACGAGGTTGGAACCAAGGGAACAGTCCGATTCATCATTACTCTCGATGACAAAAAAGTCTTTGACAGCGGAGTCATGAAAGGCGGGATGAAAGCTAAGGAAATAAACCTTAACCTTCAAGGTGCAAGCGTTTTGGAACTTCAAGTTGAGGATGCAGACGACGGGATTGACTATGATCACGCGGATTGGGCTGATGCGGTGATTACTCATACTTCCGGTTCAAAGGCTCCAATAGCTCAGTCAGTTAGTACCGAGCAACCGGATCCAATTCTTGCTCCGATCGATCATTTTAAGACTCGTTTGAACGGAGCAAAGGTAGTTGGTACGACACCGGGTAAGGAGTTCCTTTTCCGAGTTGCCGTGACCGGTAAGGCACCATTGAAAGTGAAAACGAGTCAACTCCCAGAAGGGCTCTCATTTGATTCCGATCGACGAGTGATTTCAGGACGAGTTACCAAAGCCGGAATTTATAAGGTTCGAATTGATGCTTCGGGGCCGGGCGGCACAAGCAGCGAAGATCTGAAGATCGTGGCTGGTATCGATAAACTGGCTTTGACACCACCGATGGGTTGGAACAGTTGGAATGTATGGGGTCTTGCGGTTGACACCGACAAAGTTCGGGCGGCAGCAGACGCCTTTGTCAAGCTTGGACTTGCTGACAACGGCTACACGTTTGTTAACATGGATGATGGATGGGAGAAGGGGCGAGCGGCTAATGGTGACATCACGACTAACGAGCGATTTCTAGACATGAAGGGTCTCTGTGACTACGTTCACTCGAAAGGGCTCAAGGTCGGTATTTATAGCTCTCCTGGACCCCAAACTTGCGGCGGATACGAAGGAAGTTACAAGCATGAGGAAGCCGACGCAATGTCCTACGCAAAGTGGGGAATTGACTATCTAAAGTACGATTGGTGCTCTTACGGGAGCATTGCACCAAACCCAGACTTAGCCGCTATGAAGTTGCCGTACACCAAAATGCACAACGCCCTATCCACAAGTAGCCGTGACATTGTCTTTAGCCTTTGTCAATATGGGATGGGCGATGTGTTTAAGTGGGGACGAACCGTTGGTGGCAACGTTTGGCGAACTACGGGTGACATTACTGACTCATGGTCAAGCATGGCTAGCATCGGTTTTGATCATTCCCGTCGGTCGCCATTTGCCGGTCCCGGAGGATGGAATGACCCGGACATGTTGGTCGTTGGTTGGCTCGGTTGGGGACCACAGGTTCGTCCTACTAACTTGACTAAGCATGAGCAAGTCACCCATATCACGCTTTGGTCGATGCTCGCCGCCCCAATGTTGCTTGGCTGTGATTTGACGCGAATCGATGACTTTACTCAACGATTGATTTGTAATCCGGAAGTCATTGATATTGATCAGGATTCCTTAGGTAAGGCAGCGGTACGGGTTTGGGAAAGTGGCAAACTTGAGACTTGGACACGTCCCCTTAACGATGGTACGACCGCGGTCGCAATCTTCAACCGGGGCCACTCGCCCGTAAAGCGAACTTTTAGCATGAGTGAGATGGGTATGAAACGCGTGCTGGTTGGAAAGAAGAATTTCCGAGATCTATGGTTGCGGAAAGATTTGGGTCGAATGTCGAGCCTTGATGTAACGGTACCCGCACATGGTGCCCTCCTTTATAAGGTTAAGTAGAGAGCTTTTTGGAGGGTTGAACTTCAGCCCTCCGATCAAATGTTGATCACTTTCCGGCGAAAAGGGCCGGGCTACCACCCGTGTGCCAGAAACAGACTCGTTTAGGCAGTTCGCCGCATTTCGCCATCTCAATCAGGCCATGAAATGCTTTGCTGGAGTACACCGGGTCGAGGAAGATTCCTTCCATTCGGGCGAGCTTTTCGATTGCTTTGATTCCGCCTTTGCTTGGAACTCCGTAGCCTGGACCTACAAACCGAAGGTCGAAATCGAAGTCATCCGCCACTAAGTGGCGAGACATGCCCGTGATCTCATCAATGCCTTTAGCCAGCGTCACGAACTCGTGAACCATGTCAGGTTCAGGGTCGCAGGCAATACCGAGGAATTTTGTTGATGTTCCATGGAAAGCATAGGTGAGTCCAGTCTGGGTTGAGCCAGATGAACTTGCGCCAATGACCAAATCAAAGCCTGGGTCCTGGTCCAGCAACTCGAGTCCCGCTTCATAAAATGGGTAGGCTCCTTGCGGTGAGCTTCCACCGATTGGAATTTCATAAACTGTTTCGCCGGATTGTCGACACTGATCAGCGACGCGTTTGGTTTCGTCAAACATTTCATCCCAGGTGCCATTTGGCATCATCCGGATATCGGCACCGAGTAAATGGTCCAGGAGTATGTTTCCGTTTTGAGGTGCAAGCCCGCCCTCTACGGGTTCAAATTCGTAGGGAAGGGGCATGACAACGGCTACAAATTTGATGTTGAATCGGGAGCACGCCGCGGCGAGTTGGCGAACAAAATTGGATTGGGCGGCTCCGCAAGTAATGACCGTGGACGCTCCTTGCTTAAGGGCTTCACCCATGAGATATTCAAGCTTTCGTCCTTTGTTTCCACCCATTGCAAATCCGGTGAGATCGTCTCGTTTGATCCAAAGGTCAATTCCCAGCTCGTCCGACATTCGGTCGAGCCGATGGAGCGGAGTTGGCGTCAAAATCAGGCTCACTTTTGGAAGATTGATCGGCGTTGCCACGGTTTGTATTGTGACAGATGGCCCTTGTGTCCGATACAATGAAGGTGTATGTCGAGGCGAAAGAAGATTGTTCGGGGGACGTTGTTGCTTAGTGCGGCAGCAATTATTGGCGGATCATTTACCCCGCAGGGCAAAGCAATTCGGTCTTTGGTAGCAACCCTTACCCAGAAAGATGTGTCGGGAACGGAAGCCTATAAGGGAGACATCAAGGATCGCTTAATGGCGATGCATACCGCAGCCGAGCTTTTTCACTCTTCTGAGGACTCCTTTCCGAAGGCAGACAAATGGATGGATGATTTGCTCATTCGACTGCAAACCCAAAACTTGAAGAAAGGGGAAGCCGAGAAGAAGCTGAAGCGCCCGGACTTCGATAAGAGCCCAGATCAGTACGGATTTGCGATGAACACTTCAGTCGCTGGAATGTATAAGGGCGACATCAAGGACGCCAACACAATTATGATTTTCGAATCTACTGACACCAGGAAGAACGCGGTCGGCGATCCGAAAGCTGACGGAAAGTCAGGTGGCCAGGGGATTACCGTTTCTGGGGAAATTGTCAAACTTTGAAGAGAATGTGGTGAGGGATTTGACCGTAGAACATCTACGTAAAGCGGTACAATAAGAAGGCGACAGGCAAGTCCTGGCGATCCTTTCAACGGCGAAATGGATAAGCATTCTATGTCAACAATTCAGGCATCCAACGTGCTCAATAAACTCGATTTTCTCAA
>JAYVHY010000107.1:0-2201 GCA_043770615.1 Armatimonadota bacterium
CATACCCGAGATGATCGTTTGACCAGACTCGGCATCGGTAAAGACGCGGAAAGTCGGATCTTCTTGAGCAAGTCGTTGCAACGATTGACCCAGCTTTTCCTGGTCAGCCTTCGATTTAGGTTCGATTGCGATTTGGATAACTGGCTCTGGGAATTTGATCGCTTCAAGCGCAACCATCTTGTCTGGGTCACAGATTGTGTATCCAGTGATGATGTCGTTCAGACCAATAACGCCTACGATTTCGCCTGCGTACACTTCATCAAGATCAGTTCGTGCATTTGCGTGCATTTCAAGAATTCGACCTACTCGCTCAGTTCTTGTTCGAAGTTCGTTCGTCGAAGGATCTCGATAAGCAACGGCTACTTGACTTCCCTTCTTAAGGAAACCGGAGTAAACGCGCAAGAACGTCAATCGACCAACAAACTTGTCCGACATGATCTTGAACGCAAGTGCCGAAAACGGCTCTTTGTCATCCGGATTTCGAACCAATTCGGTTTCGGATCGTGGCTCAATTCCGCCTACGCCGCCTCGATCGAGAGGACTCGGAAGGAACTCGCAAACCGCGTCGCACATTGCTTGAACGCCCTTATTTTTAAAGGACGAACCAGAAATCATTGGGAAGATTTGGAGCGCAATGGTTCCTCTTCGCAAAGAAGCCTTCAGTTCTTCAACTGATAGTTCTTCACCTTCAAGGTACTTCATCGCGATTTCATCGTCGTAGTCGGCAATCGACTCGAGCAACTTGCCTCGCCATTCTTTGGCAGCTTCTTCCATTTCCGCTGGAATTGGACCTGTTTCGGAAGTCTTGCCATCGTCTGACTTGTAGATTGTTGCTGTCATCTTGATAAGATCGACGTAGCCGGTGTAGTTGCCTTCAGCTCCGATTGGAATCTGAATTGGAGCAACGTTGGCACCAAGTCGCTCTCGGATTCGACCGTGAACACTAAAGAAGTCAGCCCCAAGTCGATCCATCTTGTTAACGTAGATAACTCGAGGAACTTTGTACTTGGTCGCTTGTCGCCAAACAGTTTCTGATTGGGGTTGAACGCCACCAACTGCACAGAACACGGCAACACAACCATCGAGGACACGAAGGGACCGTTCGACTTCAACCGTGAAGTCTACGTGACCGGGTGTATCAATGATGTTGATCTTGTGCTCTTGAAATTGCTTATCTGACCCGCTCCAGAATGCAGTAGTAGCAGCCGAGGTAATCGTAATTCCTCGCTCTTGCTCCTGCTCCATCCAGTCCATGGTTGCAGCACCGTCGTGGACCTCACCAATTTTGTGAGTTTTGCCGGTGTAATATAAGATTCGCTCGGTTGTTGTAGTTTTGCCGGCGTCAATATGAGCCGCAATACCAATATTCCGAACGAGTTCGAGTGGGTGGCTTCTGGGCATGGTGTTTTATTCTTCCTTTACTTAGTGAAGTGAGTTTTGGGCTATACCTCTTGCATAGCCCGGGTCAAAAAATTAGAATCGATAGTGAGCGTAAGCCTTGTTGGATTCAGCCATCTTGTGCGTGTCTTCACGCTTCTTGATTGCCGAGCCGCTGTTGTTGAAGGCATCGAGCACTTCATTGCTCAACTTGTCAATCATCGACTTTCCGCTTCGCTTTCGAGCGGCTCCAAGGAGCCATCGGAAGGCAAGCGTTCGTCGTCGCTCAGGTCGAACATCCATCGGTACTTGGTACGTTTGGCCACCAACTCGTCGAGGTCGAACCTCAACGGCAGGAGTTACGTTCTGAATCGCTTTCTCAAATGCTTCGATAGCCGGAGTTCCGCTTTTCTCTTCGACAATCTTCATTGCCGCGTAGAAAATGTATTCGGACTTTCCGCGCTTACCGCTGTACATCATTCGGTTGATAAATCGTGCCGCCAACTCAGATCCGTAGATTGGATCCGGAAGGATGATTCGTTTTGGCGCTGCGCCTTTACGTGGCATTACTTAGCCGCCTTTGGCTTCTTAACGCCATATTTAGATCGGCCCTGGTTTCGCTTGCTGACACCAGAAGTTTGTTGAGTTCCACGAATGATGTGATATCGAACGCCCGGAAGATCCTTAACTCGACCACCTCGGATAAGAACAACGGAGTGCTCTTGCAGGTTGTGGCCTTCGCCAGGAATATAGGCGGTGACTTCGATACCGTTGGTCAATCGAACACGAGCAGTCTTTCGAAGTGCTGAGTTCGGCTTCTTAGG
>JAYVHY010000108.1:0-11293 GCA_043770615.1 Armatimonadota bacterium
CGGGATCATGCGAACCACAAGGTGATTCATGCGAATTAATAAGAAAAAAGATCGACATTCGTCGCGCTACAATGCGCTGACAACCAAAGTCACTAAAGGTGCCCTTCTCTCATTCGAGGAAGCAATCGCCCAAGTCAAAGCCACTGCAAACGCCAAGTTTGTCGAGTCCATTGATCTTGCTATCGTCCTCGGTATAGATCCTCGAAAGGGCGATCAAAACGTTCGGGGTTTGACGACTCTCCCACACGGAACCGGAAAGGTTCGACTCGTTGCAGTTCTTGCAAAGGGTGATCATGTTGCCGAAGCTGAGAAAGCTGGTGCTGACATCGTTGGTGGAGAAGAGCTCATTACTGCAATCCAAAACGGTGCAAAAGAATTTGGCGGAAAGCCAATGAAGTTTGATGTGATCCTTGCAACCGAAGACATGGCTCCCCAGATCGGTAAAATCGGTCGAGCTCTCGGACCCAAGACTCCGAACAAGAGAAACGGAACGGTTACCAACGCAATTGGCAACGCAGTTAAGGAAATCAAGAGCGCTACTCGTGTCGAGTATCGAGCTGACAAAGAAGGCGTTGTTCACATGGCAATCGGTAAAGTTAACTTCACCGATGCTCAATTGGCAGAGAACTTCCTTGCTGGTTTTGGCGCCATCCTGAAGGCTAAGCCAAGCAGTTCGAAGGGACGATATATCAAGAGCATCGCAATGAGCGCCACTATGGGGCCGAGCATTGCCTTGGATCCAACAACCGCATCCAAAGCGGCAGGCTAGTTTTCAGAGCCCGGCATATTATCGATAAAGGCTTCCAATGAGTTGGAAGCCTTTTCTTTTTGCCCCAAAACGTCGTAACATCAGATTGAATTCAATTCTGGCAATTCATGATGCAACTTCGATCTCTTATTTTTCTTTCGTTGGCAACGGCAAGTCTTAGCGTTGGGCTTGCAACTAGCGTTGACCAAGCAAAAAAGAAACCAGTTCGAACAATAAGAAAGGTTGACTACAATCGGGATGTTCGACCAATTCTCAGCGAACATTGCTACAAGTGTCATGGACCTGATGGTAAGGAAGTTAAGGGCGACCTTAGACTAAGTGATGCCAAAGATGCTACTCGTGATCGAGACGGTGATTTCGCAATAAAACCCGGGAATTCAAAAGAATCTTTGGTGATGGCACGGACCAAAGTCGGTGCTGGCTCACCAATGCCACCAAAGGATTCGGGAATGCCTCCCCTCAATGCAGATCAAATTGAGACTCTCAAAAACTGGATCGACCAAGGCGCAAGATACGACAAACACTGGGCGTTTGTCGTCCCAACAATGCCGGTAATCCCATCCGTAAAGGCAAAGGCAACAATCCGAAACCCAATCGACAATTTCATTGTTCAAAAACTCGCTGCAAAAGGACTCAAACAAGAAGGTGAAGCTTCACCGGCAACCCTTTTACGAAGGGCAAGTCTCTCTCTGACGGGTCTTCTTCCAACGCCAGCAGAGATCCAAAAACTGAAGACTGATAAGAAACCAGGCGCTTATGAACGGGCGGTTGATCGATTGCTGGCTAGCGAGCGATACGGGGAGCATCAGGCAAGATATTGGCTTGACGCCGTTCGTTACGGAGACACTCACGGTCTTCATGTTGACAGCGAAAGAGGAATCTATCCCTACCGTGATTGGGTGGTCAGGGCCTTCAACCAAGACATGCCTTTCGATTCGTTTACAAAGTGGCAAATGGCCGGTGATCTAATGCCTAACCCATCTCTCGACATGAAAATAGCGACCGGATATGTTCGGATGAACCCAACAACCAACGAAGGAGGAGCGATTGAAGAGGAGTTTCTGGTCAAGAACACTTTTGACCGCGTAGACACCATGTCCACCGTCTTTCTTGGCATGACTGTGGGCTGTGCCAAGTGCCACGACCATAAGTTTGACCCGATCCCAACGAAAAGCTATTACCAGCTTTTTGCCTTCTTCAATTCGACAAAGGACTCCCCGTTCGACGGAAATTTGCTGAACCCCGAGCCCACAATACTTGCCCCAAGCCCCGAAGAGGAAAAAGTTATTGAAGCCAATCGGGCAAAAATGACGAAGATCGAGGATGAAACGAATATCGATGTCGCCCAGAATTGGATTACCGCAAATCGCGTTCCCCCAACCAAGATTGGCGAATGGGAAGTGTCAGATCCCTTCGTCCATAAGGATTTTGACGAAGCATTCGACACTGATGAGAAGCCAACCAAGTGGAAGCCCATCAAAATTGTCCCTGGGAAAGACACGCCAGTCATCGGAAAGGACAACGCCTCAGGCTATTTGAAATCCACAATCACATCTCCATTAGATGGCGAGTTGGTTCTAAGATTAAGTAGCGACGATGGCATCAAGGTGTGGGTCAACGAGAAGCTTGTTCATTCAAACAAAGTTGCCCGCGGAGTCGCAACCGCCGTAGATGTTGTCAAGATCACGGTCAAAAAGGGTGAAAATCCGATCATCATAAAAATCGTTAATATTGGCGGTCCCGATGGCATCATTTTTAATTCGGGTTCCGATGCAGCCCTAAGGATTGAGGAAGCTTTTTCGAAAAAAGACCCGACCCTCACCAAAAGAACGTTCCTCTCTGACGGTCCGACTACGGCGACTTCCATTCAATATCGGGCTCTAGCAGGCGAAGTTGCGAAAGTCACCGCTTCGATCCCTCGCACGATGATCGCGGAAGAACTCCCTATGCCTCGTCAGGCCCATGTCCTGCTTCGAGGAGAATACACCCTTCGAGCCGACAAAGTAGACCGGGGGGTTCCAACGGCATTTGGCGAGCTTCCTCCCGGTGCGCCTCGGAATCGACTCGGATTGGCTCAGTGGCTAACAGACAAAAAGAATCCTCTCACCAATCGAGTCCTAGTTAACCGAATTTGGCAGCAACACTTTGGTACCGGCATCGTGAAGACCGCCGAGGATTTCGGCAATCAAGGCGACTGGCCAAGCCATCCAGAGCTCCTCGATTATCTAGCAGTTAAGTTTGCAAAAGACGGCTACTCAATCAAGAAGCTTCATAAGCTTATCGTGACCAGCGCAACGTATCGTCAACTGTCCGGCATTTCTGCCAAGAAGGAATTGATAGATCCAGAGAATCGTCTCCTTTCACGAGGACCTCGGTTCCGCCTTGATGCCGAAGTTCTTCGGGATCAAGTCCTACAGGTTTCCGGTCTTCTCGTAAATCGACAAGGTGGACGCGGATTTAAGCCATACCAGCCTGCTGGACTTTGGGAAGAAATTGCAATCGACATTAGCTCGACGTCTAAATATGTTCAAGACAAAACCAACGAGATCTATCGGCGATCACTTTATTTGTTCTGGAAACGTACATCGCCGCACCCAGCCATGATGTCATTTGATGCCCCTTCGAGAGAGGCCTGTGTCGTTCGGCGACCGAGAACTAACACCCCACTTCAAGCCCTTATCACCATGAATGAGCCAGCTTTTATGGAGTCTGCCCGAGTATTTGGTGAACGCTTGGTCAAGGCGAAAAAGACTCCAGCAGACCGAATTGAGATCGCATTCAAGATTGCTCTCGGACGCGAGCCAAGCAAAGTAGAACTAGACATTCTCGTTAGCGCGGCCAACCGCTACATCGACAAATTCGCCCACAACCCAAAAGATGCAAATGACCTTGTGATGTCTGGAATAGCACCGTTAGCGCCGGGCCTTCCTAAAAATGAGGTGGCGACTTGGACGATGATTGCAAGTACGATCTTCAATCTGGACGAATTCCTTACTCAACACTAGAGTTAATAAATTGGAATCAGCCTCAAAACCTATTCTTTTCCGCTCAAAAAATCGTAAGATCAAACAAGCAATTTATTTGGACTTTCGATGATGCAACTTCGACCCATTTTCCTTCTCTCTTTGGCAACAGCTTGTCTTGGTGTTGGTTTGGCGACGGGCAATGTTCAGTCGAAAAAGAAGGTCGTTCAGTCGATCAGAAAGATTGACTACAATCGCGACGTCCGTCCAATTTTGAGCGAGCATTGTTACAAGTGCCATGGTCCTGACGGAAAAGAAGTAAAGGGCGACCTTAGGCTCAGTGACGCCAAAGATGCAACCCGCGATCGCGATGGTGATTTTGCGATCAAGCCCGGTAACTGGAAGCAGTCATTAATTTCCGGGCGGATTAGTGTCGGCTCGGATTCGCCAATGCCTCCAAGAGACTCAGGGATGCCCGCCCTAACCGCTGAGCAAGTTGCGACTTTAAAACTTTGGATTGAACAAGGTGCGAGATACGACAAGCACTGGGCTTTTGTTCCTCCGGTCATGCCATTAGTTCCGTCGGTTTCTGCGAAGGCTTCCATCAAAAATACGATTGATAATTTTGTCGTGGATAAACTCACGAAGAAAGGCCTCAAGCAAGAGCCGCAAGCTGATTCGGCAACCCTGTTGCGACGAGCAAGTCTAAGCTTGACCGGACTGCTTCCTACGCCCGACGAAACAAATAAGTTAATGTTAGATAAGCAGCCCGGTGCTTATGAAAGAGCGATTGACCGACTTCTGGCGAGTGAGCGTTATGGCGAAAATCAGGCGAGGTTTTGGCTTGACGCCGTTCGGTATGGCGATACTCATGGTCTTCACCTCGACAATGAAAGGGCGATTTACCCGTACCGAGACTGGGTCGTTCGAGCGTTTAACCAAGATCTTCCGTTTGACACCTTTACCAAATGGCAGTTGGCGGGTGACCTTATGCCAAATCCAACACTTGACATGAAAGTTGCGACTGGATACGTGAGAATGAATCCTACGACGAGCGAAGGTGGCGCGATTGAAGAAGAGTTTCTGGTCAAAAACACTTTTGATCGGGTCGATACGACGTCTACCGTCTTTCTGGGAATGACCGTCGGCTGCGCCAAGTGCCACGATCATAAGTTCGATCCAATTTCCACGAAGAATTATTACGAAATGTTTGCGTTCTTCAATTCGACGAAGGATTCCCCGTTTGATGGCAACCTCCTGAATCACGAACCAACGATCTTGGCTCCAACACCTGACGAAGAGAAGATCATTGCGGATAACAAAGCTCTCTTAACCAAATTCGAGTCGCAAGTGAATATGACCGACGCTGAAAGTTGGCTTACTGCTAGTAGACCGACAAAACTAAAAGTCGCGGACTGGGAAGTGGCAGGTCCATTTGTACACAAAAACAACGACGAAGCGTTCACAACTGACGAAACCCCAACCGCCTGGAAGCCAATCAAAATTGAAGCCGGAAAGGTTGTTTCGTTCATCAAAAAGGACAATGCTTCCGGCTACGTTCGGTCTTCCATTGAGTCCGAAAATGATGCGGAACTTAGCCTTAGACTAAACAGCGACGACGGAATAAAAGTCTGGCTAAACGGCAAGCTTGTTCATTCAAATAATGTGGCTCGTGGAGTTAGTGCAACGGCGGACTCAGTCAAGATTTCCTTAAAGAAGGGACCGAACCCAATCATCATCAAAGTCGTGAATGGTGGTGGGGAGGATGGTTTGATCTTTAACTACGGCTCCGACAAAGATGCAAGGGTTGATGAGGCGCTTAAGAAAAAGGACCCGACGTTGACCAAGAAAACATTCCTCAAAGATGGACCAGATTCACCGCTTTCCAAGCAATATCGAACTGTCTTCGATAAGACTTCGAAGTTAGAGGCGGCGATACCGCGAACTCTGGTTGCTGAAGAGTTGCCGATGCCTCGACAAGCCTATATCCTAAGCCGAGGGGAATATAATCTTCGGGCCGAAAAAGTATCCCGAGGAATTCCGACCGCATTCGGTTCATTTCCAGTTGGAGCACCGGCTAACCGACTGGGACTCGCCCAATGGCTAACCGACAAGTCGAATCCGATGACTAATCGAGTTTTCGTGAACCGGATTTGGCAACAGCATTTTGGCACCGGCATTGTGAAAACCGCTGAGGACTTTGGCAATCAAGGCGATTGGCCAAGCCATCCCGAATTGCTTGACTACCTTGCCGTCAAATTTGCCAAAGATGGCTATTCGATTAAGAAGCTTCACAAACTGATTTTGACCAGTGCAACATACATGCAGCAATCAACCGTTTCCAAGCAAAAAGAAACAATTGATCCCGAAAACCGGCTGGTATCGCGAGGACCACGCTTCCGCCTCGATGCAGAAATTCTTCGAGATCAAGTTTTGCAAGTCAGTGGGCTCCTTGTTAGCCGTGAAGGCGGAAAAGGATTCAAGCCCTACCAGCCAGCCGGACTATGGGAAGAAGTAGCGTTTCAGGGCAGCACAACCGCAACCTATATGCAAGACAAAAACGCCGACATTTATCGGCGAACCTTGTACCTATTTTGGAAACGAACATCGCCGCACCCGATGATGATGTCGTTTGACGCCCCATCACGAGAAGCTTGCGTTGTGCGTCGAGCCCGGACGAACACCCCGCTCCAAGCATTGATCACAATGAACGAGCCCGCATTTATGGAGTCAGCTCGTGTATTCGGAGAGAGATTGGTGATGACGAAAAAGAGTGCGACGGATCGAATCAAATACGCATTCAATATTGCGTTGAATCGTGATCCTTCCAAGGTAGAGCAGACCATCCTTCTGCAAGCCGCGCAGCGCTACGATGCACGATTCAAGCAATCACCTAAAGATGCCGAGGAGCTTTCGAAAGTTGGTCTCGCACCAATGGCAACTAACTTACCAAAAGACCAAGTCGCTACTTGGACAATGATCGCCAACACGATCTTCAATCTCGATGAATTTTTAACTCAACACTAAGGAACAGAATGGATCCGATTAAAGAATTTGAAATGGTCATGTCCCGAAGGGAACTCTTCGGACGATCAGCAATGGGCGTGGGCTCGGCTGCACTCCATACGCTTTTGCGTAGTAGCGGGCTCGGGGCAGTTTTCGCCGCATCCGGGGCACTCGGTGCTCCGCAAAAGCCGCAGATTCACATGGGCAAGCCGCGGCCCGGCCTCCCCGGAATGCCGCATTTTGCTCCAAAAGCTAAACGCGTCATCATGCTATTCATGAACGGCGGTCCGAGCCAGTTGGACCTGTTTGAATACAAGCCGAAAATGCAGGAGCAATTTGACAAAGATCTGCCCGATCACATTCGAAACGGTCAGCGAATTACGACCATGACTAGCGGACAGGCTAGGTTCCCGGTCGCTCCCTCAAAGTTTAAGTTCACAAAGCACGACAATAACGAAGATGGAGCCTACTTCTCCGAGGTTCTGCCACACATGGCGACCGTAGCCAAGGAGCTCTGCATCATCAAATCGATGTGGACCGAGGCGATCAACCACGATCCCGCCGTTACATTTATCCAAACCGGTAGCCAGCTTCCTGGTCGCCCGAGCTTTGGCTCGTGGATGAGTTACGGTCTTGGTAGCATGAATGAAGATCTTCCGACTTATGTCGTCCTCCATAGCAAGGTCGGCAATGGCAAAGCGGATCAGGCATTGTTCTCTCGATTGTGGGGAACCGGATTCTTGCCAAGCGACCATCAAGGCGTTAGCCTTCGGTCTTCCGGCGATCCGGTCCTGTACCTTAATGATCCAAATGGCGTTGATCGAAAGACTCGCCGGGGGATGTTGGACGACGTTTCAAAACTCAATCAACTTCAACTAGACCAATTTGGCGACCCAGAAATTGCGGCGAGAATTTCTCAGTATGAGATGGCGTATCGGATGCAAGCGAGCGTTCCAGAACTGATGGACCTCAAGCAAGAGCCTGAGGAGGTTTTCGAATTGTATGGCTCGGACTCCAAGATTCCCGGTACCTACGCGGCAAACTGCCTCCTTGCCCGACGGCTCGCTCAACGCGGCGTTCGGTTCATCCAAATCTTTCACCGTGGTTGGGATCAACACGGGAACATGGCAGAGGACTTACCTTCCCAGGCAAAGGACGTCGACCAGGCAACTGCAGCACTGATCAAAGACCTCAAGCGACTTGGAATGCTCGACGACACGCTTGTGGTTTGGGGTGGAGAATTTGGTCGAACGATTTATTGCCAAGGTCCTTTGACCAAAGCCAACTACGGACGAGACCATCACCCTCGCTGCTTTACGCGTTGGATGGCGGGTGGCGGAGTCAAGCCAGGAATTACCTACGGTCAGACCGACGACTATTGCTATAACATTGTTGACAAAGATGGCGCAGTCATCAATCCTTCGGTTGATACGTTCACACCGGGCGCGGTGCATATCCACGATATGAACGCGACGATGATGCACCTGATGGGCATTGATCACACCAAACTGACGTATCGGTATCAGGGTCGAGACTTTAGGCTTACTGACGTGCATGGGCACGTCGTGAAAGATTTATTGGCGTAGGTCTTGTGTGGCACTGATACGCAAAGCGAAGAATGAGCCGAGCTTATCAGTGTTATATTGCGAATGGTAGGTTTACAATAACCTGATGGCTGAACGAACGGACATCAGGCCCCGACTGACGCTTGGGAGCATCCTCTTGTGGATGTCATTTTTCTTGCCGTTTGTCGTTTTTAATGTTCAGCTAGAAGCTCAGCAACTGCAAGCAACATTTATGGCTACCGGAGCCTTGCTCCTCCTGGGCTTTGTTATTTCTTGTTGGCAAGACTTCCGTTCAAAAGCTCCTTTCTCGCTGGGAAGACTAATTTACGTCGTTACTATGATCATCGTTTACACGATTGTGACACCAGTCTTTATGTCGGCCGTGGTTGCCGCCCGTAGATAGACCTAACGAGTCTCATAAGGCGGCGGCAGTGAAGGGTTCTCAACATTTCTACTAGAACCAGTGGCAAAAATTGCCCACCAAGTGATCGCCGCGGCGAAGACCAAGAGAAAAAATATATCTGACTTTGAAAGCCCCTGTTTCTTCCGAGCATAGAATCCCTGGCTCAACTTATTTTCCTCACCTACTTCCCAGGCGCTCAATTTCACGTTCACAGACACATCGCGTGGTCGTTGAGCCCATTCATTTACCATACGAGCAGTTTCAGCTTTCCTTATCTCAAAGTCAGCAGATGAAAAAATGACACTTGGACGCGAAAGGTTAGATAGTCGTTGCTCGACCGAGTCGAGGCGATGATTGTGCTGCTGAACTTGGTGATGGAGCTTTTCGTATTCGTCAGGACCGCGTATGTCAGCGAGGATGCGAGCAATAAGGGCCGGTGGCGCATCGGTCAGCTCCGCAACGTCTCGAATGGTCGAGACTGGTGCTTTGAACATCTCCTCGGTCGCGGCAAGACGTTCGAGCAACTCGAAAATTTCGTCGTCCTTTATCTGAACCGCCATAAGCGACTCAGTATTCAGTTCCTGGTTTGCGATTTTGGTTTCCTTATCAGATATTACAGTTTTTGAATTCAAAAGGGTTCAATTCCAACCAAGAATCTGCCATTCACTGCAGGCAAGACCTTGCAACCTGGCACCTGGCCGGCAACGTATAATCTTTTGATGTTGTATCCCAAGGACCCTAAGGTCCGAGTTGAGCGTCATGAGAAAACGTTAAAAATAGAATGGAGATGGGGAGGCGGTGGCCATATATTCCTCCTTGTGGGAGTCGCTCTCCTGCCGTTCTTTTGGTGGACTTTTGGACTTCCAACGATCAACCATGACGTTCGCCCACTTGGCGAGCACATCGGGCTCTTCCTCATGGCCACCTGCCTTGTCTCTTTGCCAATCATTCTTGGTGCATTGACGATGATGCTTAACAAGACGATAATTCACGCTGATCACGAGCGGTTTCTTGTTCGGGTTGGACCTCTTCGATGGAAGAAATCGAAACTTGTTCCCGCAAAGGAGATTCAGCAGTTTTTTGTCGGTGGCAATTCGAACGGTCAAGCAACCGTATGCTCCCTATATCTTCTTGATTCCGATTCTCACACCATCTCGATAGCTTCCTATTTCCCTAGTGGTTTTGCGTCGCACCAAGTTTGTCATGAGCTACAAGATTGGTACGGACTTGAAGATCTTCCCGTATTTGGTCAAAATACTCAGCTGCACCAACCAGGACCAAGAGGGAGATAGTGCTCTATCCAAAGGATGCTTCTGTTTCGGTCGTCAAGACTACAGACTCAATTGAACTCAAATGGAATTGGTACTGCAAGGATCGGGCTGCTCTATTGGCGAATCCCATCTTATTTGCGGCGATTGGTCTAGGAGGACTACTGGCTCCAGAAAAGCCTGGACAAGTTACGCCACCCTTCGCGAATATGATGTTTTGGTTCTTTTTGTTAGTTTTGGTACCTGGAATGACCCTTTTCACGCTGATTTGGTTGGTCAATAAGTCAGTCGTCTGCGGAAGCAAACACTCGATGCGGATCTATTCGACTCTATTTCCCTGGCTTAAGTCCATTGAATTTTCCAGCGAAGGCATCACTCAGTTTTTCGTCACCCAAGTAAGGTCCAGAAACGGAGGGCTTTTCACTCTTTACTTTCTCGATGCCAACTCAAACTATCGCATTCTTGGGGAGCATTTTGCTTCTGAAATCGCGGCGTTTCAGGTTTGCCATCAGCTTCAGGATTTCTACGGACTTGAAGACCTGCCGGTCTATGGTCAAAATACTCAGCCGCACCAACCCGGGCCAAGAGAACCTTCAAAGAGGGGCCGATAGACCCGACTAGATACGGTCCATTCATTTGGCTGCTAATGCTCCGATCATCCGCTCAAATGGGGGCTCCTAAGGTTTGTCAACGGAAAGTCGACGCAGGAAATTTGCGTTACCGGGCATAGGTGGTTTTCGAATTACGTATGGATAGTACGACCAAACGCTACCATCATTCCCAACCCAACCCCAAAAAGCAGCACTATCATCAAATTTTGCATTCTTTGTTGAATCTATATTTACAACCCGGTATTCGTTCTTGAATCTATAACCAAATGAGAACGGGCGCGATTTATCATTCGGAATCATAGCCTTTGCTTCTTGCGACCAATTGCAGTTTTGAAAAGAGGCTATATCTGGATTGGAGATATTCGTATCCTCAATCAATATCCAAGGCTTGGGCGGCGGATTGGTGATGTTACATAGCGATGTCAGACCAATGTATCCACATAGGATTATTGTTCCCACCAATGCAGCAAGACCACCCCAAAACTTCATCGTCATTCAGGTTGAACCAAATTTTCGGACACGGGGTTCCTAACGCTGCTCCGACCTTGCGGTCAGACGCGATACTTTAGGGTCGCTTATGGCTAGCTAGCAACAAGCTCGTAGCCATTTAAACGGTAAACTAACCGCTCCCCATGCTAAGAGCCGGTAATGTTGGTCTGCCAAACGTAGGTAAATCTACGCTATTTAACGCTGTTGTCGCGAATGCGC
>JAYVHY010000109.1:0-2194 GCA_043770615.1 Armatimonadota bacterium
GCAATGGCACCACCATCGAAGTCTTTGGAGCGCTGGTGATCGAAGCCCACTAGCTAGGCTCAGTCAGTATTCTGGGGTTTTGATCTTTCCCATGATCGGCCTGCTTGTTCGGATTATTGGATACACCCTGCACAAACAGAACCTAATTTCTGAGACAACTAGCTTGGTCTTAAAGTCGGTGGTACAAGTTCTGATTTACATCTTCCTTTTCGTTGTGGTTTGGTTAACTGTTAGGGACATCAAGAACGCAAAGCCTGGTGAAAAGCCGTGACAATACCAATGTTAAAACGAACGATCTGGCACATCTCAGTCACGTTTATGGGCATCTTTACCCTGTACTTGCTTCACTGGGCTACCAATGTAAACTTCTTTTCCATCCAGGCTTTTTGCAGTTTGTTCCTCCTGATCTGGCTACCATTGATCGCTTGGACTTTGTCCGCCATACGGCTCAGTGATCGGTTGAAGAAAGCAGAAGATCACGGACCAATCATCAGAATCCAACGAATAGGCGGTTTGATGCTGTTCCCGTTGTTTGGAGTGCTTATCTTGAGCGTAAGTTTGGTGCTATACAAGAATCAAATCATCCCATACACCGGAGTTTTCATAGCCCGAGTGTTGAACATTCTCTCTTGGGCAGCGGTGACACTATGGATTCTCTGGATTGACATTAAAGTGATTAAGGATATGGATCCGATAGTTTGAAACAACCTCTCGGTGTCGTTCAACCAACTCCCTCGCAACCATCCGTCTCCCCACCCCGTCCTCACTAGTAGCCAATTCAAATGGAACCAACATCACTGCACCGCACCACGAACGGTCCCCAGCCAATTCATGCCGCTATCCGGAAAGTGTGGCTCTTCTCAAATGTTATTTCATTTGTAATTCTTGGCGTCCTGTCGTCAGTTGCCGAATTTGCCATGATTCGAGCCCTGAATTTGCCGTGGCCAATTCCCATATTGATGCCGTTGCTTTGGATCGGAATCGGTTTCTTGAACGCAAAGTTCCTCAAACGTCAGTGGGAGGCGTGGCGATACGAAGTCACCGACCACGAAGTCATCCTTTGTTGGGGAGTCTGGAGTCAGACGAAAAGGTACGTCCCCCGCGATCGAATTCAGCACGTTGATATCACGTCCGGCCCGATCGCCAGAAAATTCGGCCTAGCCCATGTTCATTTGTATGTTGCCGGTGCTCATGGCTCTGTCGGCGAAATTCCTGGTCTAACTCCCGAGGAGGCCGACGACTTGAGGAGCATGTTGGTGGAAACCCAAGCCGACCATGTTTGACAAGCCACGGCGGCTCCATCCTGCCGCCATTGTCATCAATTTCGGAGTCTATTTCGTTGCGACCATTAAGAACCTCGCGTTGCCGCTCGTCGGAATACTCATTTCCGGCAGAAACTCAAAGGCTCATGTCATGGCCCTAATGATTGGCGCCGGCGTGGCAATTGTCAGCTTAATCTCCCTTATTGGTCCACTTCTTCACTTCTTCTCGACCACCTTCGTAATCGAAGATGATTCCTTAGTCATTTCCAGTGGGTTTGTGTGGCGAAAAAAGCGCATCATTCCGCTTGCCCGAATCCAAAACGTCAACGTGGAGCGCACCATTTGGCATCGGATTCTAGGTGCTGCAGCCGTTAAAGTCGAAACCGCAGCCGGAGGCAAAACTGAGGGCGACCTTGCCGCTCTTTCAATTGACGACGCAAACAGCCTCCAGGCTGTTTTGTTGCAACACCAGGGCATCGAACGCTCGAACGAGGAAGAAGCAAAACCATTGCCTCTTTACGAACTTTCCTTCAAGCAAGTCATCCTTGCCGGTGCGCTCGGAAACCGACTCGTTTATATCCTCGGAAGTATGATCGCCGTCTTTCAGTTCGAAGGGGCTTCAAAGTTCTATCGGCCCTTGTTCAATTACATCGAGCGCCTTGGACCGGTAACCTCTGCAATCGTTGGTTCACTGACATTTGTAGGGCTCATCCTGGTCGGGTGGTTACTTTCCATCGGAATCTCGGCTACCCAATTCTTTGGCTTCCGAATCGAAAAGCATGAGCGAGGTTTGCTCCTCAACCACGGACTCATCACTCAATTCAAAACCGTCATCCCGATCGGACGTATTCAAGATGTCCGAATCGTTGAGCCAATTCTCTTTCGTCTCTTCGGTTATTCCGAAATGTACGCTGACACCGCCGGCTCTTTCG
>JAYVHY010000110.1:0-11202 GCA_043770615.1 Armatimonadota bacterium
CTCGTTGGTACCGGCAATCTTCCCAAATTCGAAGACGATTTGTATAAGACTATCGATGATTTGTTCCTCATACCGACCGCCGAAGTTCCGGTTACAAATCTCTATCGAGATGAAATCTTAGACGCTTCCCAGTTGCCAATCAAACACGCCGCCTTCTCCGGCTGCTTCCGCCGAGAAGCTGGAGCCGCCGGAAAAGACACCCGAGGAATTCAGCGAATCCATCAATTCGACAAAGTCGAAATGGTTAAGTTTGTAGAACCCTCGACTTCGTATGACGAGCTAGAAAAGTTAGTCCTTGACGCCGAAGCAATTCTCCAATCCCTCGGTCTTCACTATCGAGTCATCGAGCTCTGTACCGGTGATATGGGTGCAAAAGCAACCAAAATCTATGATATCGAAGTGTGGGCGGCCGGAGTTCAGAAGTACCTCGAAGTCTCCTCCTGCGGGAACTTTGGCGACTACCAATCTCGCCGCGCAAATATCCGCTATCGACCAGAAGTCGGAGCTCGACCCGAATTTGTTCACATCCTGAACGGATCAGGTGTCGCCGTACCTCGCCTATTTGCGGCGATTCTGGAAGCATTCCAACAAGCCGACGGAAGCGTCATCATCCCCGAGCCCCTTCGAAGCTACGTCGGCAAAAGCGTTATTGGCTAACTGCAAATTCGACCCAGGACGATGAAACTCCGGAACTAAATTCCCTTCCTCCCTTTGGGAGGAAGGGTTAGGGATGGAGGGGACAGGATGCATTAAATCCAGTTAAATCACTCTCTAACCGAAGTTCCAAATGGTGAATCTTTTTGGTTCAGGGCAATACAATCGCGGTCGAGCAAGCCGGACTCCCATCCTTCCCTCGTCCGCTAATCGTCACCGCAACCGAATCCGCATCCGGACTCAAATCCGAAATCTGATCAAGATAAAGCTTGATCCGCCGAAACATCTTGCCCCGGAAATCTAGCCAAGCCAAGTAGATGAACCGGCGCCCGTCACCATGAAACGTGACCGCTTCGCCAACCCAATACTCCTCCCCTTTTCGGTTTTTCGCCCGAGACAGTTCAACCAAGAACCCTTCGTCAACGCTCTCTACATAACCTTTCTTAGTCTGCAAAGCCAGCCGAATTCCCGACATTCCCAGACAACTTGTCGGGCAATCTTTGACCGAAATTGTAAGACTTACCATCTTCAATTCAGGTTACCAAACCATCAAGTTGTACTGCTTTTCGCTACATTCATTAAAAGATGGAACTAAGGTACTGAGTTCTGCATTACCGTGAATGAGGCAACGCCGCCCGAGGCGCTTGCCACGCCAAAGGAACCATTATGTTAATCGCAAAAAGATTCAGCCTAATCGTCATCATGTTGCTCGCGTTCACCTCGGTGTTTGCGCAGTCAACCAAGACTAAAATGAAAATGGGCAAGTCCGAGACCGTTTATGCCTGCACTCACTGTGACATGGCCGCCATGAAGTCCGGCAAATGCGGCATGTGCAAGATGGACATGGCCAAAATGAAAGCCACTGTCATGAACCACTGTGACCACTGCAACAAAGACATGGCTAAGGGCGGCAAGTGCCCAATGTGTAAAGGCATGACCACCAAAATGGCGATGGTTTATACCTGCGACCATTGCAAAACGAGCTCCGCCAAGATGGGCAAATGCTCTAAGTGCAAGATGGATATGACCAAGCACTCAATGAAAATGAAGTCTTAGGGACTTTGATTCATCAAACATAGCGGGATCGCCAATTGGCGATCCTTTTTCGTTGATATCTATAGTGTTTGCCGTTCCTTAAGTGGGCCTCCGTGTCTTTTTTCAATTCTTTTAGACTTGGTGGCCATGCAAAACATTTTTTAGTATTGTGGTCTTTACTTGGACAAAGATCAAAGTCAGAAGCGCGCACGGATTTTGGATCGAGACTTCCTTGCCGCATGCTGATCCGCAGATTTGCTTCAAAACGAGAGTCCGCGAGTGTCGTTCCTATACTTGCCTCTCAGAGTCTTTCGCTAGCTAGCAACACTACCAGGAGAAAACGCCCCGAACTATGGCATCAAAGGAACTGGGGAAGGGTTCCCAGGGGTTATTGGATTTGAATATTGGCTACCGAACAGGTCAGAGACTAGACACAGGATTGCGCGTCGATCCAAAGCTAATGCTATCGAGCCAGGTGCTACAGCACACGCAACAAGAGCTTGAGCAGATGATTTTGACCGAACTCAGCGAAAACCCTGCACTTGAGCGAGTTGCATCCGAAGAAGATCCGCTTACCGATCGCATGATCGAAAAGGGCGTCATGGGACGAGATCTCAAACCAAGAGGCGACGATCGCGAAATGTGGCGCAGCTTGCCGCAAGACGACGACACCCCATCTTGGATCGAATTAACTTCGTCAACCATGTCACTGAGAGATCATGTCAGTGGTCAGCTCTTATCCAGCATTCCGCAAGACCTGCGAGCAGTTGGTGAATACGTCGTCGGTTGCCTAAACGACAATGGCTATCTCTACGAGCCAATCGAGGA
The DNA here is from genome assembly GCA_043770615.1 of Armatimonadota bacterium. GTDB lineage: Bacteria > Armatimonadota > Fimbriimonadia > Fimbriimonadales > Fimbriimonadaceae > Fimbriimonas. The sequence goes on from JAYVHY010000110.1 coordinate 2,518, forward strand.
GATTGCCCTGGGAGCAAATTGCTCCATCGAAGAAGCCGAGTTCGTCGTAACCCAACTCAGAAAGTGCGACCCAAGCGGTGTCGGAGCGAACGGAATTCAAGATTCCCTGCTGATCCAACTAAAGCAGCATGAAACCTTTGAAGGAAAGATCGCCCGGAGAGTCGTACGAGACCATTTAGACCTATTCACGAACGGCAAGCACCTAAAACTTGCCAAAAAGTTCAGCGTCACAATCGACGTTATCGAAGCTGTATTCGACCTGATTTTGGCTTGCTCACCATTTCCTGGCGAATCATTTCATAACACGTCCAACACATCCGAAGCACGCCTTCCTGCCATTCAACCAGACATCATTCTAAGCCGATCCGAGCAAGGTTGGGAAGTTTCCGTCAAAGGCCCGTCCAGCATCGAATTTTCGATCAATGGGTACTACAAAAAACGGCTCGATGAACTTCAAGATGATCGCCGAAAAGACAAAGACGAACGCCGTCATGTATCTCACTTCATTGAGCGAGCAAGCAATTTCATCGACTGTATTCAGCTCCGCCACCGGACGATGATGAGAATTGGTCAATACTTGATCGAAAAGCAAGTTGGCTTCGTTTCGACTGGCGACGCCGCATTCTTAATCCCGCTGACTCGAACCATTTTGGCTCATGACTTAGAACTGCACGAAAGCACAATCAGCCGTGCGACACAGGGCAAATTTGTTCAGTTGCCAACCGGCGAAACCGTTTCCTTCGATGTTTTCTTCAAGCCAGCCTTAAGAATTCAAAAAATGATTGAAGAGATTCTCGCCACCGAGAACCCGGACAATCCACTCTCGGATGAACGAATTGCCCAGATTCTCGCGACGAAAGGCGTTGATGTTGCCCGACGAACAGTCAACAAATACCGAGATCGAACGAAGCTACTCAGCTCTCGAAAGCGTCGATCTGCATAGTCAGCGCCAAGGGCTTTCTAACAACAAACATACTCTTCACAAGAGTGGTTGCACCATTATTTTGCGTCTTTGATTCCGAATCCCACGTTGGATTGACGCAAAATAAAGTGAACCGCGAAATGGAAAGTAACCGTGTTGTAACGAATCCCTGGAAGAAACCAATCATTTGGTCCGCCGTAGTTCTTCTCGTCTTGATCGGCATCTTTACGTTCGGCATGAGCCGCACAGACCTAAGCGAAGCCGCAAACGCATACGAAAAGAACAAAGCTCTCGCCGAGTCTCAAGGTCTGCTGTTTACCACCGAACAGGTCGAGGCTCTGTTCAAAATTCCTGAGTCGGACAACGGAGCCACGCTCGTTTCGAGCGTATTACCAGTCCTCCGTGAACTCAAACTTGACAAGCAAAAAAACCTCACCGAAGAAGTGGTTACGAGTAACTGGTCAGTACTTGAACCTGCGATTGCAGAAATTGAAAAAGCTAGCTTTCGCAAGTCTCTCATCTTTAAGCGTGACCGCACAATTGCCAGCGCAACGCTCTTTCCCGAATTCTCCGATGCCAAGCAGTGGGTCACCCTCCTCACCAAAATTGCCCACTTCTCAATACAAAAGGGAGATCTTCCCAACGCCCACCGCTATCTGGATATTGCAGGATATCTTGGCAACAAAATGGACGAGGAAGGAGTCTTGATCGGCTTTCTGGTTCGCATGTCTTGCTTATCAATTGTCGAAAGAGAAATTCAGGAAACAATTCAAACCCATGGCAAAAATCCTGCGGTTGTGAAGATGCTGGGAGAAGTCCTGACCAGACTCGATCAGCCATACGACATGAAGAAGCCACTCAAATTTGAGCACTGGTATGCCGTTTCTGGTATCGATGATTTCATCACAAACGATTCAAATTTCCAGGCGATGTCCGGCACAAACTCAATCCCCAATGAAATCCGATTTGGAAGACTCTTACCACGATTCAAATCCGCAAATCTCTCCCGAATTCACCAGGTCTATGCCGAAGGAGTCCAGTCAATTCCCGAAGATTGCTACGATCTGGTTGGGGTTCAAAAAGCATTTGCAGACATGGACAAAATCGTGGCAAAGCCCGGCCTTAGCTACACCTTGGCCGGGATCGTCCTTCCGGTTTTCGCGCAATCGGGCGTCGCAATGGCAAAGGAGATTGCTCAGCGCAACGTTCTGGCTCAGTCAATATCACTTCTTAAGGGCGGAACTGACCCCGCCGAGGGACTCCCCCTTAAAGGTCGATTTGCCCTAGATCTCGACGGCAAACCAATTCGCCTCAAACAAACAAGCTCGGGCTGGATTGTGTACTCCATCGGAAATGACAAAGTAGATGATGGCGGGGCGGAACTAAAGAACTTTAAGGGTGATTACGTGGTACATCTGCCAAAGTAAGCATTAGTCATGGCGAAAGAACGTCGCAATCGATGGTCAAAAGTGGGGATGACATTCCTCATTGTTGTCACGATCATCCTTTCCGGGTTGGCGATTGCTTACGGGAGTACCGACCTCGGTATGGCCGCGTCCACTTACGAAAAGAACCGGGCTGCCGCGGAGAAGAATGGCCTGTTCTTTACTGATGAACAAGTGAATGAGCACTTCAAAGTGCCTGACGCCGACAATGGAATGAGCTTGTTGAAAGCAATCGAAACGAAGGCACTTGGCTCACCCCCTGATCTTACCGACGATGAAATCAAGGCTCGAAAGTCAGATATTGATGCGGTAATAAAGAAATTTGCCGAAGTGAGCCAACGAAAATTCCTCGTCTCCAAGTCAATCGGACCGTTTCTTGATTTTTCGGAAGGCGCAAAAGTAAAGAATGGCGTCAAGATTCTCTGCCGGATTGCGAAATTCAGCTCTGATCATGGTGATCTAAATGCCTGTCGTGGTTATCTCCGTTCTGCGGCATTCCTATCAAATGCTGCGGACGATATGGGTGACATAATTCCAGTCTTTATCCGCATTGCATGTGCAGCAATGATTGAAGCTCGACTGCAAAAAATGATCCCAACCCATGCAAATGACCCGGCGTGGCTGACCGTCATTGAAGACACTTTAAAGCAACTGGACCAGCCATATGATTTATCATTGGCCCTAAAATTGGATCATCGGTGGCACATGACTTATGTCGAAATGATCAAAAAAGAGCCGATGACGCTTGAACAGATCAGGAAGGCCACAGATCTTCCTTTATCAATGAGGCTCGGATACTGGTTGCCAAAGTATCAAAAAGCATCGCTCTCGCGAGTGCATGAGTACTACTCAGGATTGGCAAATCTTCTTCCAACTGACCCCTTCGATTACCCCCAATTGAAGAAAGCGGTGCAGTTCGACCGAGATTTTCAAACTCGAAAAGGATGGAGCTACGAAGCGATGATGGAGCCAGAGTTCCAACAGTTTCCTAAGGCTGTTTGGAAAGAAATCTCTAATAGAAATGCCTTGTTTCAAGCGGTGGCAATGCTCAAAACCCACGCCAACCCCGCCAAAGGACTTCCTCTCCCGGGGCGGTTTCGCATCGATCTCGATGGCAAGCCAATCAGGATCAGGCACTTGGCTAAAGGCTGGATCGTCTATTCGCTGTTTGATGCCGTAGACGATGGTGGCGCCGAAATAAACAAAGGGCGCGGAGATTTCGTCGTTCATCTCTCGGCGGCAACCGCCCCACCAGAAGCAAAGCCAAAGGGACAGAAATACTTAAATCAACCTAGCACGGGAAGAGGACCCGCACCATCTCCAGGTCCAAGCCCCTAAACCCTTATGAATCAAGTCGTCGAAAAGAAATCGAAATGGGGGAAAGTTGGAACGATTTCTGCCACAACTCTCAGCATTGGTTTTTGTTTAGCGGGAGTAGGTTACGTCTGCACTGACATCCCAGAAGCAGCCAGCAAGTACGACGAGAATTTGAACCTTGCTAAGTCCATGGGTGCCCTGCTTACCCAGGAAGATGCTTTTGCCTTTAGACAAGTGCCGGCATCAGAGAATGCCTTTCTCGATATCAAAGACTTCGTCAAAAAGATCGACGATATTCGTGTCGACACTGAACGAAACATAACTTCGGATCGCGAATTTCTCGACGAATGGCAACCGTTCAAGAAATATCTTCCTATCCTCATTACGTGCAGCAAAAAGCGCTATCTGATCGTCGATGCTAAGCTGGAAGGTCCATTTCATGCCGTGACTCCAGAACCTGTCACCCTTAGTAAGTGGGTCCTCGCGATGTGTTGGCTAGCTGATGTTTCGGCGAAAAAGTCTGACTTGCCCCGGTCAAGCGAATTACTAACTGCTGCTGCAAAATTGGCAACAATGCTTCGGCATGAGCCCGACTTTGAAGCAATCGAAATAAGAAGCGAAGCTTCAATGGCAATCGACCGGGAACTTTCACTTCTTATTACTGCCCGGGGCAAAGATCCAGCGTGGCAAGCATTGATCGAAAAAGTCATTGCCCTCCTCGACCCGCCATATGATCTACGACCATGCTACAAATACGAACATTGGATCACCCTGCACGAAGTTGAGTTGAGATTGGGAGAAGTTCATGACTCCCCGCTCACCAACAAAAAAGTAGGTGAAAGGTTCATCCCTCGATATGGCCGGGCGACCAAGTCTCGAATACATGAGCTTTACGGCAAAATGCTCAAGCAGTATCCGACCGACATTGAAGATTACCAACGCATTTACAAACTTAACTCGGCGCTCTTTGAAGATTTGGATTACCACTCGATGAGCCTCAAATCGTTTTATTACTCACTTTCGGGTCATTCAACTAGCATTTATGATGTGCAACGAGAAATCGCGCGACGCAATGCCGTGGCTCAGGCATTGGCAATAGTGAAAGGGAAACTCAACCCCGCTGAAGGGTTGCCCTTGAAAGGAAAGCGCGAACTCGATGTCGATGGTCATCCACTTCGAATCAAGAAACTTGCCAAGGGTTGGGTCATCTATTCCGTCGGAAATGATGGAGCGGACAATGGCGGTTCCGAAAGTATCCGACTTCCTAACGATTGGGTCGTGCATCTTCCAAAATGAACGAGCCTTTGGCCCAATATCTGAAAGCCAAAAGCTAAACGTTCTACCACCCGCGAGTCGCCAACAATTCCTTCTCGTCCAAACTGTCGCAGTTGATGCCAACCATCGGCTGACCGAGATTCCTCGAAATCTCCGCCAGGTTCTTCGCATCCTGATAGAACAAAACCGACTCAACAATGGCCTTAGCTCACCTTGCAAAGACTAGTACCGCCTATGTTCCCCAGTCCAAGGGCTCACAAAACGAAATCACACGAGGAGGAGTGTCTTCGGACTCAAACAATTCGACGCGGAAAGTATCTAGCCACTTAGGGTCGCAGGTACCCAATGTGACCGATTCAATATAGTCAAGTGTTCCTTCTAAGGTTTCGGTGCTGATGCGTGTAGCATATGCGTAGTGAATCGTGCTCCGCTTGCTGGTCGAAAAGGAATTACTCAGCGCTGTTCCAGCCGGAATGTCAACCATCGCACCCATTATGTGTCGAAAATCAGTAAGGTTAACCACCACCTGCTCATCGGCGCTGAAGTCATCAGTCAAAAGAACGCAAGGGTGATCTACGTCACCGGTAAACCCTGGCGCTGTAAATATCAAACCTGCAATTAGCTTCAAGCTACGCGAGACCGTTGATGTTCGGCGTAACGAGAGTCAAGTTCGTCACCTTCAAACCCAAGACCCTTAAGGATGTCTTGAAATGCGATCGGTTTGGAAGTCTCTCCGGGATCCGACCACTCAAAGAAATCGTGAGTGTGATCGACAAGTTGCCACTTAGTCCAGTCTCCAAAGTCCTTCCAAATCGTTTCAATGATGGTGATCTCCCTTTTTGAAAGAACTCGACTTGGTTCAAATGGCTCCGAAATTCGAAGATTCCAACCATCCGGCAAGCGAATATGTTCGCGCCATACGCGAGCCACGTCGACCTGATCACGTGGGGTCATTCTATCGAGAGTCTTTGAAAGAATCGGTCCGTTCTTCATGGAGAAAAATGCGTCTCCTGTGATGCCCACATTTCGAACCCGAATGGCCTCTCGCTCAGCAAGGTACATCAGCTTCATGAGCTTGAGATCTTCTAGCTCCCCTCCTGCCTTAGAAAGGAAGAAAGTAGCTACCGCGGTCGCCTTTTCTTCTGAGAAAGTCATAGTTCCTTTATGTCTACTATTATAGGACAAGATTACCGAATCTGCAAGTTCCTAGCGTCTGGTCACAAAATTACCAGCCTCTGGTCGCCAATAGTTCCTTCTCGTCCAAACTGTCGCAGTTGATGCCAACCATCGGCTGACCGAGATTCCTCGAAATCTCCGCGAGCTTCTTCGCATCCTGATAGAACAAAACCGACTCAACGATTGCCTTCGCTCGCTTCGCTGGTTCGTCAGACTTAAAGATTCCCGAACCAACAAATACCGTTTCCGCGCCAAGCTTCATCATCAACGCCGCGTCCGCCGGAGTGGCGATTCCACCAGCCGAGAAATTCGGAACCGGAAGCTTGCCCAATGCCTTAACTTCTCGAATAAGTTCAAGCGGAGCCTGATGCTCTTTCGCTAAAACAAAAAGCTCGTCTTCTCGCGCATTCTGAACGACCTTGATCTGCGACATCAACGTTCGCATGTGGCGGACCGCTTCGATGACATCACCCGTGCCAGCCTCGCCTTTAGTTCGAATCATTGCCGCGCCTTCCGCAATTCGTCGAAGAGCTTCACCGAGGTTTCGGCAGCCACATACAAAAGGAACTGTAAACGCATGTTTGTCAACGTGGTTGGCATGGTCGGCTGGAGTCAAAACCTCGGATTCATCCACGAAGTCGACTTCCAAGGCTTCCAAAATCTCAGCTTCAACAAAGTGTCCAATTCGGCACTTCGCCATAACCGGAATCGAAACCGCATCCTGAATTCCAATGATCAATTCAGGGTCGCTCATTCGCGCTACCCCGCCATCTTTTCGGATATCAGCCGGGACTCGCTCGAGTGCCATAACCGCTACCGCGCCGGCATCCTCGGCAATCCTGGCCTGCTCGGCGTTGACCACATCCATGATCACTCCGCCCTTTAGCATCTCCGCGAGACCAACCTTTTCTCGCCATGTCTTCTTTGCCGCTATCTGCTTTTCAATGCTCATGTTCAGTTACCTGTCTACCCATAAGGATACCATTCTAGGTTCAAATCACTCTGACTTCCGTCGCAGAGCCTAACTATATTACGTAAATTCAACCCCAGTCAATTCAGAACCCATGGGGCGCGGGCTTCCAGCCTGCAATTTAGTTCATTGGGCACGGTGACTTCACGGAGCATCCAGAGAATGTTGCACGGATGCCTCAGTAATACCGATTTTTGTAGTCTCAAAACCGACAAGGAATTCTTTGTCGCTCAAAAAATCGTTTGCTGAGGCTAAAGAAATCCCGTTTCCATTGTCGAGTCAACACCCTCTTCCAGGCCAACCTTTTCTCGCCATGTCTTCTTTGCCGCTATTTGCTTCTAAATGCTCATGTCAATTACCGTTTCTTGGGTAAAGAATACCTTTTTAGGTTCAAAACACTTCGACTTCCGTCGCAGTCCCTAACTTTATTACGCTAAATCCACCACAGTCAATTCAAAAGTGGCTTTATGAGACAGGGCTGCTTTCCAGGATTGCGTAAACCGACCAATTGTCGAGAAATAGAATCCTTCCCGAAGCAGGGGAAGGTGGCACGCCAGTCAATCCTATGCCATCCTATTCGATTGACTGGCGTGTCGGAAGGGATGGTTTCAAACTTCAAAAGTCCGACAAACCCTTGGTTTAGTACAATACAAAAATGATCTGGCTCGCAACTCACTACTTACCGGAAACCGAACCTATCCTAATCGCGATCCAACCGCTCGGATCCGTCTCTCGTCGCACCCAATCCGCAATAAAAGCTCGACTCGAACAAGCCTACTTCGCAACAGTGACAATCCTCCCTACCAAGCCCCTGCCAAAAGAAGCCTTCTATCCAACCAGATCCCGCTACCGTGCCGACCGACTCCTTCCCATCCTTGCAACAAACCAAAAGTTTGACAAAATAATCGGAATCACTGGCGTCGACATCTCGACAACCAAGCCTCCAAACAAAGACTGGGGCGTCTTCGGACTAGGACAAATGCCCGGCAAATCATGTGTCGTTTCCGACTTTCGGCTCCAAAAAAAGGGAGCGGTCAGCTCAACCGAACGCCTTAGCCGAGTCGCAATCCACGAAATTGGCCATACCCTTGGTCTAGACCACTGTCCAACGCCAAAGTGTACGATGAGCGACGCAAAGGGCGCGATGAAAACCGTCGACGAAGAAACCGGCTTTTGTGCACTTTGTCGGCGGCGTGTGAAGACAATCCGCTAAAACCCGCGCGACTTAAGCTTGTCCTTCAAACTTAGCTCTGCGAAGGCATAAATCGGATTCACCGTCGGAGTTCCGTAAACGCCGGAACCCAAAACACTGGCCAAAAACATCGAAGACTGCCCGGCCGTCACCCCAACTCGATAAAACTCCCGATCAGCAATTTCAACCACATCCGGCTTGGTTGCGTTTTTTAGACCAACTTCGTAAGCGGCAATCGCCGCCAATTGAAACCGTAATTTAAACGCCTTTTTGACTCTGGGCAGCTTCGCAAAAACCTTGAATCCGGTTGACATTGCACTTTCGGACAAAATTTTTGACCACTGCTCTTCAACCGGAAATCCTTCGCCACCGATGTAAAAATACGTTC
>JAYVHY010000111.1:0-2184 GCA_043770615.1 Armatimonadota bacterium
AGGGTTCATCGTGTACCGCACAATTCTCGTTTCTATCGGACTGCCAGCGTTGTAATGGAGAAAAACCTGCTTGGTGACCACGTAATTTGGATCAAATGCGATTCCGAGCAAGCCACACTCGCCGGCAGTCACGACTGTGCCGGTAATATCGAGGACGTCGGTCGGTTGCAAAACATCGTTGAGGATCAATTTGACTTTGCCTGATCGTTCGATTACATATGCTTTTGACGCATCTCCGGGAGCGGCAACGTAGAGCATCGGAGCCGACAATCCGCGGGCAACTACTTGACCACGAATTGTAGGTCCAGGAGGGCCTGATGGCCCAGAACCACCGCAAGAAATCAAGCAAAAAACAAAAAACAAAAAGGTGATCTCGCGAATCCGAGGGAGCATGACCACCATTATACAATTGATGGTCGCTTGCCACGTAAAATCACGAGGACGAAACTACATCATTTTTTCAATATTCTGATATAATCGTGTAAGGAGCAGTATTCTGACTCATGAAAATTTATTCCAAAATCTTTGTTTCCGCTATTACAGTGGCTTCGCTAGGCGCAGTGTCCCTCGCTCAGGTTAAGTTTGATGGCATTGGAAAGTCGGTTGCGGGCATTACCGTCAATCCAAAAAACTTTTCCCCGCAAATTGCACCTACTTCTCAAAGAAGAAACTTCGAGAAAGATCACGAGATGAAATTTGATTACCCATTGGGGCAATTGAATAACTTGATCACTGGTGGAACCCTTACCGATTCAAGGATTTCTTTAGGAAACCTCTCTCGGTTTCCAGGAATTTTTGACACTGGACCCGAGCCACCTGATCCAGATTTGGCGGTTGGACCAAATTTTATTGTTGAAGTCGTAAATTCCGACATTGCCTTTTTCAACAAGACAACCGGCGTAAAGACCTTTCAACAACCATTGGGTGCTTTTTTTCAATCAGTTTCTCCCGAAGCGTTTGACTTTGACCCGAAGGTTATTTATGATCAAGTTGCCAAGCGATTCGTTGTTCTAGATCTTGGTCTAAACGATGTAGCTTCAACCGGGACTTCAAGCTTCCTAATTGGCGTTTCCAATACTTCTGACCCTACTGGTTCTTGGAAGGTATTCAAAGTTGACAACAAGCAAACTGTTGGATCCAACAGCTATTGGCTTGATTACCCAGGCCTTGGATATAGCAAAGACATGATTTGCATGAGTGGCAACATGTTTGCTATGTCTGGAAGTTCTGGATTCAATGGTGTTCAAATCATGGCATTTGATAAAGCCACGCTTTACGGTGGAACTGCCACCCCTAGTAAGTTCTCGATCACGGATGCGTTCACAGTTCAATTGGCAAAAACACTTGATGCAAATACATCGACTGTTTATGGCGTGAATTCTGAAAGTCAAAATTCGGTCGGTCTTACTGCAATAACAAAGTCGGGATCAACGTTTAACGTGACTCGAACGTCAGTTGCAATTCCACAATGGAAGCGAGATCAAGGATTCCTAACCGGACCTGGCGGAGTGGTAGTTCAAACAAATGACCCACGTCAACTTGTTTCGAGTTCGGCAAACGGTCGAATTCTTTCTGCTCACTCGGTTGCAACTTCTGATTCAGACAGTCGTGCTGCCGCTAGATGGTATGACATTAAGACAAACAATTGGCCAGCTTCGGGAACTCCAACCCTGTTCCAGTCGGGGCACATTGTGGCACCGGCCGGGCATGGATACTCGTTCCCCGCGATTCAATTTGATCGAAAGGGCGGAATTGGAATGACATTCTCCATGATCGGAAGTTCCACTCCTGGAAAAGTAATGGGAACAGGGCGAAAGCCAAGTGACCCAGCTGGTTCGATGGGAAATCCAATATTATTGGAGAACTCGACCTCGGGAACTTACGCAGGCTTCTCCACCAGATGGGGAGACTACTTTGATCTTGAGCTTGACCCAAGTGATTCATTGACGTTTTGGGCAGTTGGAATGGGCGCAGGCACAAATGGCAAGTGGCAGACCTACATCAAAAACTTCAAGATTAGCGCATCAGATACCGATCTCATTTCCGTGCTTCCGGCAGGTATTACAACGGTTGCCGGAACTCTTACATCGGGTGATAAGACAAGTCTTTACGCAGTAGATGCCAAGAAACTGAATATTCAGTCGGTATCGGTCAAAGGGCTGGGTCAAGTCGCGGGATTCAATG
>JAYVHY010000112.1:0-4791 GCA_043770615.1 Armatimonadota bacterium
CATGACTCCTTGTAGGAACCGAATTTTCTCCTCCCTAGTTTCACAAATCAACCTTGGCACTTCGCATGGCTTACCTTCCTTAAGGGCGACCATCGTCACTCTCGCAGTATTGGTATGCCTTTTCACGCCAGACTTCAGATTTTGAGTGTGAACATCGACCAACACTTCCATTGATGTGCGTCCAACAAAGACGACTTGCCCGATGAGCGTAACAAGCTCTCCGACTTCGATCGGCTCGTGAAAATCGACTTGATCGAAGCTGGCAGTTACACAGGTCGTTCCAGAATGCTTGGCCGACGCAGCATAAGCGCAAAGGTCAATTTTCGCGAGAAGTTCGCCTCCGAAGAGCTTTCCGAGAAAATTGGCTTCGTTGGGACGGATGACCTCGGCAATGGTCACTTCGGTATCGGCGGCGCGCACTCCATTCATTGAGGTCAGTTTACTGGATTCAAACCGGACGTAAAGCGCAGCACCGGATACCTCAACTCTTAGATTGGCAGAATGCAAAAGTCCTTCAATGCAAACGGAGCTTGCCAATCATAGCGATGAGGTTAAAGAATCCTCATGCACAATGAACGCGACCGAGCGTCGACACTCAAAACAATAAGCTTCTAAATCGCCGCGAGTACAACCTGGGCAAAATCTTCCGCCTTAAGCGAAGCCCCACCAACAAGCCCGCCGTCAATGTCGGACATCGAAAAAAGTTCACGAGCATTGCCCGGGTTGACGCTTCCGCCGTACTGAATTCTCGTTGTCGATTGAATCGACGCCGGAAGACAAGAACGAATCATCGCACAAACCCGATTTGCTTCAACCGAATCGCAAACCTTGCCAGTTCCAATCGCCCACACCGGTTCGTAAGCAATGATCAGCGGTCCCAAGTCAGATTCCGCAATCCCGTCTAAAGCACCGGCAAGCTGTCCCGCAATAACCGAGTCAGTATTCCCCGCTTCCCTTTCCGCCAACGTTTCTCCGCAGCAAACGATCGGAACAATTCCGCCCGCTAGGCAGGCCTTCAACTTCAAGTTAACGGTCGCGTCCGTCTCCGCAAATGACGCCACGGTCGAAGCCGGAACTTCTAGTTTGCCAAATCGACCACGCCGTTCCGAGTGACCAATGATTGCGTACTTTGCTCCAATATCCTTCAGCATTCCCACCGACGTGAATCCGGTAAAGGCTCCACTTGCCGCCCAAAAAACATCTTGAGAACCAAAGCTCAGATTGCTTTCGCTACAAAGCTCTGACAAGTAAACGAACGGGGGACAGAAACCATATTCAACGGAGTCATTTCCTACAACGAGCATTTCGAATTGGCGTGCAGTATCAAGAGCTTCCTGTCGAGTCTTGTTCATTTTCCAGTTGCCGATAATGATTTTCGTTCTCATACTTTTGCTTCCTTGAGGGTTTCCTCGCCGTCGAGACAAGCTTTCAGCGATGCTAGCGCAACTTCGATTTGGTCGTCACGAGGTTCTGCTGTGGTGATGTACTGAGTCCATAGGCCCGGAAGAAACAGCGACATGACCACCTTATTGTGTCGGAACTTTCCCGCGAACCGAAGCAGTTCGTAAGCGACTCCCGCAATCAAAGGAAGAATCGCAATGTGCAAGGCAAAGTTAGAGAGCGCTTCCACCACATAACCCATTTTGTCGCTGCCTTTGTTAATTCGCGGAATGAAGGTAAAAACGAAAAACTCTAGGATGATCACGATAATCGCGAAGCTGGTGCCGCAACGCGGGTGAAGGCGAGTTTGAGCCTTACAATTCTCCATTGTCAGAGGAAGCTCGGCTTCCCAAGCGTTGATCGCCTTATGTTCGGCGCCATGATAGCGAAAAACTTCCTTCACCATCGCTAACTGCCCAATTGCAACTAAGTATCCAATGAACAAAACCGCATGAATAGCTTCGATGATCGCGTTAGTGGCGATATCGCCAAAGCCTTGCTTTTCTCGCAAGAACGTCCCAAGAGCTTGTGGCAAGAACTTGAAGGCAACCAAGCCAAAAATCAGCGAAATGATCATCGTGGTGATAACCACTCCCTCCTGGATCTTCTTGGCGGTGCTAATTTCCTTTTCAATGACAACTTTTTGCGTGACCGGCGTCAGATCTCCAGATTCGTCCATCAGTTCTTCGACTTTTGCAACGGCCTCTTCGTCAACCGGCTGATATTCAGGAGCCAATTGGACGTTGGATGCGAATTTCATCGCACGAGTACCTAGAGCCATAGCGTCTAGCAAGGCCCAACTTCCGCGAAGAAATGGAACCTTCAACCACTTCTGCCGTCCGATCCAGGTCTTTTCGATCGGCTCAGCTTGAATGATCAGCTCTTTGTTAGGGGCACGACATGCAACGGCAAAGTATTTTGGCGAGCGCATCATGACGCCCTCCACAATTGCTTGACCACCGACGCTTAGAAATTCATCCTTGGACATCCGCATCCAGTATACCGACGAAGGGTTTTATAGGCTAATGTCCCTAATTCTTATAAGAATTCCGTAAAGAATCATAACATTTGTCATCTGGCACCGAACTTGCTCAATAATATTGGAGTCCTATCATGGAAGGAAGCGATATGAACTCTCATAACAACAGAGGACTTAAGCTCACCGAGGAAGAAGCGTACGCGTTACTCAGTCTTTGTATCACCAGCCCCGTGGCTGTTGACGAGACTGCTCAGGTCGCAATACTAAAACTGGCGGAATATTGCTCGCAACGGAGCGAACCTAGCAATTATAAAGAAATTCATTTGACGTCCGCAGTTGTCTAACTTGGTGATTTGAGTATAAAAGGGGAAGCATTATGCTTCCCCTTCCTCATTTATGGACTTTCTGCCAAAATGAATGTAATGCTTACCGTTTCCGATGCACTTTCCTTCCTCGAATCAATTGCCCCCGAGCGTTGGGCCTTCGGTTTCGACAATGTCGGACTCCTCGTTGGTTCCAAAGATCAGCCACTAACCGGAATCGCGTTTGCTCTCGATGCATCCGAGGACCTTGTCAATTTTGGATCGTCATTTGGAGCGAACCTCCTGATAACCCACCATCCAATCCTTTGGAATGGAACAAAGTCCATCACCGGAAAAACTTCAGAAGGTCAAATGATCCTATCCATGGTGAAAAGTGGATTTAGCCTAATCGCATCCCACACCAACTGGGACTGCGCACCGGGAGGCATCAGCGACACCCTAGCCTTAAAACTCGGCCTAACCCCACTCGGCTCATTTGGAGCTGGTGCCGAAGTAGCCTATTCAAAAGTCGTCACGTTTGCTCCCCTAGAATATGTCGATCCAATCATTGACGTCATGGCAGATGCCGGAGCCGGCTTGGTCGGCAACTATCGACGATGTAGCTATCATTCAGAAGGCATAGGAACATTCGAGCCCCTTCCTGGCTCCGACCCATTTACTGGCCGAATCGGTAAGTCCGATCAAATTGAAGAGCATCGGATTGAAATGATGTGCCCTTCACGGTTGGTCGACGACGTTGTCGCCGCAATTGTTGAACGACACCCGTACGAACAACCCGTATTTCATGTGGTTACTCTCAAACCCCTGATCGAACAACCCGTTGGACGCTTGGGCATTTTAGAAAATCCAATGTCCTTAACGGAATTCCATTCTCTTTGCAATGACACACTTCAAACGTCATCATTGACTTGGGGAAGTCCGGATCGAATCATCAGTAAAGTCGCCGTATGCGGTGGAGCCGGTGACGACATGTGGGAAGCCGCACTTGAAGCCGGTGCCGATGTTTTTGTCACCGGAGAAATCCGCCATCACATTGCAAAAGCAGGAAGTGAAGCCGGCCTTGCAATGGTAAGTTGTGGTCACTATGCCACCGAACATCCCGGCATGGAAAGCCTTTGCGATTTCTTTGCGGCACAATTCCCAGATATTCGGTGCAAAGCATACGTCCCAGAGCCTGGAAGCACCGCAAGACCAATCTAAACCGCTCTACTAAAATTTGCGTATTAACAATAAGAATGGAAACTCCTCATGAACAGCATCGTCTTCATGAGGTTCCAGACATTGAAACTCTTCATGAACTCTTAAGACGGCTCAACGAAGTTGAACCCTATGAGCCAGTCTCAAGAACCGAAAAAATAACGGTTGAAGATATCGCCGAAGCCCTGAATTTAGACCCAAATCATGTGGCAAATGAACTCGAAACTATTCTTGAAGAGCACCGTGATGCCCGCCTAGCCGGGGTGATAAGAGAGTTAGAGGAACCGCTGTACCGAGTCGAGCGAATGGGTCACTCAGTACAGAGCGAATTGGATAATCCAATCTTCAAGTTGAGATCAGTGAAGATTCTTACCGAAAAGAATCGGTTAAAACCAGAACTACCTCGGCGAACGATTAAGGAATCACATTCGGACAAAATGGGACACCTGATCGGCAAATTAATGCTAATCCTCATGTTTGCATTGATGGCCCTCTTGGGCCTCAAAGCAGTCATAGCAATTGCTCTCCAAAAGTAGCAATTACCGTCCAAGATAAACGTCTAAACAGGATAATGGTCACTTTTGCCGCTATATCCTGGTTAGCTCTATCGACGCAAGCACCACCCGTCAACCCACTAAAACCAGAAGCAACCATCAAAGAAGAAGCTGGATTCCAACGCGCGGTATTTACCTCGGCAAAAGGAACCATCACCGTCATCCTCCCGACCGATATCGCCCAGGGCGACACAATTTCGGGAACCTATTTCACCGACGAAAAAGCAAAGGATGTCGAAGGAATTCAAATTGACCTTGGCGATGCCCACGGACCTCCACCGGAAATCGCCAACAATCC
>JAYVHY010000113.1:0-26374 GCA_043770615.1 Armatimonadota bacterium
GTCGTAACCGTTGCTTCAACAATCGGAGGTGAAACGTCGTTTCCGCTCGTATCTTGAGTGGTGTAAGGGAAATTGTACGCAATAAGGTAAATAGTCTCACCCCATTCAAACGCCGCACCATGAGTGCTTCGATAAGGTGCAATCAACTTCCCGTAAGGCTTCGTATACATTCCTGCATTATTGAAGACCGCGAATGAATTTTCCAACGATGTGATCGAACCTGTCAGGGTCCTTCGAAGATTCACAAATCCTTGCCGACTAAGGTAAGCAACTTCGCAATTACGATAATTATCGTAATTCGGATCGTTGTCAGGAATCGAGTCATTTCCAGGACCATTTTCTCCGGCACCAAGGTTTGAACCAGCGTTGCCAAGATCTGACCAAGCCAACAGATAGCCGTTGGTTGTTGCACCAAATAGCCACTTGTTCGAGACTGACATTGACGCTTGGACTGGACTACCTACATCGTAACCCCATGCCATGCGATTTCCAAATCGAGTCTCTTCCCCAATTCGGGCGAAGAGGGCTGCGAATCGACCACCTTCAGTCGGAACCATAATCACCGGATATTGACCTAATGCCAAGGAATTGTTAAAGGTCCTCATCTCCGTGTAAATCAAGGATCCGACGCCACCAGACTGCAATTCTTGGGTTCTCCAGATAACGTTTCCAGTGGCAGCATTGATCGCATAAACACCATGATTTTCATTCATTGCGAAAATCGTGTCAGGCATTGGCGTCAATGAGGCTGTCGGCAAAGCGTTAAGCGTAGCCGCGGACACATAGCAAGAACCGCTGAACCAATCTAACTGTGCAGGAGGTCCAGTCAAGTTTGGATCAACATAAGCATCAACAACCGAGTTGCGTGGTGTTGCCCAAATCGGCGTACCGGTCGTAGCATTAAGCGCCATGAATCTAGCCGGATTGTCATCTTCATGCTTGGTACCAAAGAACAATCGATTATTAGCAACATCAAGTGTCGGTGCCCCAGAAATTGCTGGAAGCGTCGTGGCGTTTGCCGCCGGATATTGCCAAATGATATTTGTCTTCAGCTGATTACCGTTTGAATAAGTGAAATCACCTTGACCATCCAAACAATAGATTCGACCTTGTTCTGTAGCAACGATAACAACGTCAGTTGGAAGTCCAGCAATTACAAGATTTGCTGAGATAACCGAGGCAATCGATCCT
The DNA here is from genome assembly GCA_043770615.1 of Armatimonadota bacterium. Lineage (GTDB taxonomy): Bacteria > Armatimonadota > Fimbriimonadia > Fimbriimonadales > Fimbriimonadaceae > Fimbriimonas. Next base: position 1,192 of record JAYVHY010000113.1, read on the forward strand.
AGTTGACTGGTTTTCGGAATAGTCGCAGGATAGGTCTCAGGGTAGGTCCAACGTCGGAAAGTCGATCCCTTGCCACCGGCAAAGTCTCCACGTCCTTCCATCGCAATACTATAGACTCGTCCGTTTTTGCTTCCAATGATTAGGTAGTCAAGTGGAGTTGGACCCAGAGGAGTTGTAACCGTCATTCGCTGAACAACCGCCGTACTCAAGTCGTAGTCAACTGGCATCTGAGCTTGGAGCGTATCCGCTTCACCATCAAATTTTTGGAAAACTCCCAGTGTGTTAGGGTCGTTTGGATCCTGACCCGGTTGCAAGTTAGGGTCGTTGACATTGTCAGTCAAGCTCGGATACGTCCAGTAGCATGTGGTCGTTCCGTCGCCGTTTCCGTTTGCATCAACACAATGAATTCGACCGCGCTCATCAGCAATCAACACAACGTTTGTGTCAACCGGTGCAGCACCTGGTGCAAGCCGAACAAGTGCTCGGGCATGAACCGGCGTCGAACTAATCGCGGTTCCCTCCGAACCTACAAATCTGAATTGGTCGACATAGATACTCTTTCCAGCATCGCCAAGAAGCGAGCTTCGATTCTCCATTCGAATCGTCAACTCCTGACCAATGGCATTGGAGTGAAGGAACCGTCGGTTTCCAAGTTGTTTCCATCCTGGAGGGCCGCTCATGTCGATTTTAAATCGACCAGCCGAGACTCCGCCTTCGAAGATCTCATACTGAGCCTCCTTAGCATAAGCTACCGGTGGGGCAACTACGTCGCCGCCTACATACATGAGTACTCGATATGAGCCATCGATTAAGTCAGTCAATGGACTAACTGTTACATTTTCGGTAGTGGCTACAGGATTGACCGGAGTCTTAAGGTATGCGCCGCCTCGAGCATTTGGATTATCGGCTACGGAAGTGAACCCACCAGTCGGTACAACCCTAACACTTGTGTCATCAAACTCCTTGGTAGTTGGACCAGTTTCAGATGGACTGTAGGTCCATCGTTCATTGCCCGTATTGTAATCGTAACTGCGAACGACTCCATTATCAACCGTAAGCGGCTTTGATGTGAAACTTCCACCCACGGCTGGCATTGTGGCGGGATCAATCTGTTTTTCGGTGACCGCTCCTGTGACTCGAATATTGCCAAAACCTCCAAATCCTGCGGAAGTAGGAGTCGCAATATAGTTATCCGATTCAGTTGTGAACTTAGCAGCATCGGCAAACACTGCAAAGCGATTGTCTGGGTTGCCAGCATTGACAATTTCGGTTAATTGATCCTGACTGTCTCTCGAAATCGTATTGAAAAGCTTGATCGTAATTGGCCATGGCACGGTGCCATTCATACCGGAGTACTGAAAGAGCTGATTGGTTGGTCGTCCACCGTTTCCAAGTCGAACCCATCCGCCACCAGCAGCTTCTGTGTCAACGATATCGACATATTTTTGACCAATACCGTAGGTGATCTCATAGGACCAATATCGAGGACGAGGTACCGGTGTGCCACCAGGAGTAACCATTCCTTGGGGAATCCAAACATAGAGCGCGTACCCTTTCGGAGTTGGATCGTAGCTTGTTACATAATTGCCTGCGATCAACGTTGAAAGATGGGGCGTAAATGTCCAAGAGAACGTGTTAATGTTGGCGGGTACGATCGCAAGTCGAGGATCTCCACTAACTCCACCTAGTGAGGAAGTTGTTCTCGCCCACAAATGAGCCGGATAACGAACATTAGGATCGCGACCTTGGAATCCGATTGGATTGGCAGCATTCACATTCCGTCTGATTTGAAGGGTGAACGGAAATTTCGCTTCTTCATCCTCAGTTGGTGTATTCCAAGTACCGGTAGACGAGGCAAAAGTCTTGTACTGGGATAGAGGTGGATCAAGGGGCTCATTAGGCAGCGGATCATATGGGCCCACGTTGTTACCAGAGCCGTCCAAGTTGATTGCAAAGTTTGCCTTGAAATCGGTATTGTCGATCACGGTCGTAATCGGGTTAACCTCATTCAGACGCAATGACCCTACGGGGGTCGTCGCAATGTACGGTCGGAACCATCGAAGCGAACCTGCCTGGAAGGCGGTCCGATTCTGAAGGTAACCCGGACCGGAGTTGATGGTATCACCATTCACACCTGTTCTGGCGTTATTCCCTTTCAGGTTTGGATGGTCAAGCGGGAATTGGCTGAAAGCCAATCCGGCGAGTCCAAATGACAATGCGCTTACTATTAATTTCATCTTTTGCATGCTTTGCCTCAAGCTGCTCCTAGCGTCGATCTGCGAAAACTGGCAGGAATAATCCCCTCGATCCTTCTACCGGACCATAGAGAAGCTTAATGCTGCGGGTGTTGAATCCAAGATTCACGTTGTTGAGAGAATATCCTTTGCTTATGTAGCCTGGTGCTTGTAGTCCAGCTATCGGGTCAAAACGACCGTCAATCTGCAAAACTTCACCGGAATAGTTGTTTGAAAAATCAATCGTCTTGCCTGTAAAGCCATTGACGACCATGATGTTGTCGCTGTCTAGCCTCCTCGCGTAAGTTGGGAAGAATCCAAGCGGGTTGCTTCCCGTTGGAACTCCGCCAAATGGCCCAAGTCTTCTCATGGCTCGGAACGCCCAATTAGGAAGCATCCATCGCGTATCAAGAACCGTTGGGTCAGCCGAATTTGTCACAACCTCGTAAATGCCTGTCCCATCAGCTATCATCATCGCCAACTGCGGAGGTCCACCAAAGATTGTTGCCGGGATCAATGTCGCAGTAACTGACTGCAAATTGCTCATTACCCTTGTTCGAGGCGCGATATCCATAAGCGGATTGACGGACCAGGTTGCGGCATTAAAGTCCCAGATTCGAGTGTGATCGACGGCTGGAGCGTTAAACTGGTTAAAGACTCTGTAGCCACCTGGCAACGAGCTATCGAAGATAACGATTCCGCCATTTCCTGTGTTCGAAGATCGGACATCAGCCGGATTTTGGTCCCCGATAACTGTCGAGCTCAGTTGTGGTTCGCCAGAATCAATTCTTGACGGGGCCTTACCTCCGAGACCGGCAACGATCACGAACCTTCCTGCCCCAGTTTGAACTCTGGTCAACGAGTTATATGTATAGCCCTTGCCAGAAACTGCTGGTGGCGAATGCCAAAGCAAAGTTCCTTCGGAAATCTGAGAAATGATATTTCCCGTTGCTGTATCTAATTCGAATCGATCGACGATTTCAATCAAACGGCTATTTCCCTGGTCGGCAACCATATAATGACGCCAAGATTCTAGTGGGCGAGGGTTAAAGAACGGGTTGTTTGCAGCCGCGACTTCAGAAACATAAGTAGTTGCATCACGAGGGTTAGCAAACGTGACCGGATCACTGCTCCTATAGCCAGCTGGAACAAACGTCTGATCAAGCGAGAAGCTGGTCAAGTTCCGACCTACCGAGCCACCAGCCGTCATACGAAGCACTCTGTTTTGATTACTATCAACAACCAGAACGTCGCCACTGTCGTTGAGCGGATAAACCCGGGTTGGTCGATCAAACTTGGTTAGGTTTGCACCATTAGTGTTTCCACCAGTGGCTCCCGTAATTGTTTGAATTGCGCTATCAAATAGAGTATTTCCGCTCGGGTCAAGCTGAGTAATTCTTCCCTCATCGGCAACCCAGGTACTGGCTCGCTTAAAGCAGAAGAAGTTTGAGTTGTTCCAGGCCATGAGAAGCCCCTCACCACCAACTACTCCATAACTAGCTGAGTTCGTGCCTGCACCTCGGATCGTACATTGGTTCACTCGAATTCGGAAATCTTCGAGCGATGCTCGGCCCAATTCCTCTTTGTTTTGCGGAACTTGTGGCCAAACCGAAAGCTGATTAGGATAGAAGTTTGAAAAGTTAAGCTGAGGAGAGGTCCAACCTGTGCCAGTCCGAAGGTAATCCATCGAAATGACCTGCTTCATATACGGCCGATTGTCATCTGCGACAACATTCACTGGAGAGAAGTTCGCTGGATTCGGATCGTACGGAATATGAACCTGACTCGTTTTTTGGGCGACGTTTGGATCAAAGTCCGTTCTGAGCGCTGTCACATAGCCAACCGCAGTTGGCGGGAAACTAAAATCAATAACGTCTGGAAGTACCGAAGCGCCACTAACAAACACGGTGCTTCCTGAACTAAATGCACCGCTTCTCGTTGACATTCCGTGGAAAATGGAATACCACTTGAGTGGACTCCATCGATCGTTCTGGAGGGCAGGATCAAGAATTGTGTCGGGGCGACCTGACTCTCGCAAAATGATTGGTTGACTCGTGTTGATACTATCAAGAATCTGACCTCTCTGGGTATTCATCATATTATCAATTCGAATCGTCGATCCAACATCGCCAGGCTCTTTCTCAATTCTAAACGAGCCAGGAGTCAAGACACTGAAGACATTAGGCTTCTGCGGATCATTGGATCGAGCCATATCCGGCTGGACAATCGCCGCCTGAGAGCTGATGTTACGACCAAACCGGATTTCTCGCGCACTAGAATCATCCTTGAAGCAAAGTAGTGCCGTAGCATCCGTACCCAAGTTCTTTTTCCCGCTAACCGTAACAAAAACGTCGCCATTTCGAACGACTGGCGCGCCCTGGAAGCTCATTCCGCGGAATTTACCTCCAATGTAAGTACTAACATTGAGGGCACCAAAAGTCAGGTATTGAACCGGATCGTTATCTGGCAAGGCACTTGAAACACTTTGCGAACCGCCACTATAGTTGAACGTATGATCAGGATACAGGTCCCATCGGTAGACCATTCGGAAAATTCCGCGACCTTCTTCTTTGATTGCAAAGAATGAACCATTGTAGTCATTCCTGTCGCTAAAGGCTGGAGAAGGGTTTTGCGTACTACAGGTTGCATAAATTGTTCCCGAAGGCGACAAAGCAATACCACCGACCACTCCTCTCTGATAAAGACTTGGAGTTGGGAATTGGAGTCGCCCTCGCTCGACAGAACCGATAGAAACTGGAAAAGCTGCGCCCCAGTCAATTGTATAGTCGACTCTGATTCCGTTTTCTGAATCAATGTCAGCCGGGGGCCACGTCGCAAACGGCGCCAACGTCAAAGACAGGGTTCCTTGCGATTCAGCAATGGCACCGGTGAACAATGTCGCCATATCGGCAGCACTGTAGACCGTTCCATTGGTTCGAAGCAATCGTACGTGAGCTGCAAGAGGGTCACCCGAAGTACCCATATAGATTGGCAAACCACCTTGGGTTGCCGCTCGAGTCGTGACAACGACGACCCCACCAGATTCGGTAACAGAACTTGGTCGCTCGCCCTTTGCTCCTAGCCAAACGCTCATGAGCCCAGCATTAGTAACACTTGGAGCTGGATTCTCCTTGAGTGGCAAGTACATGACTTTGTCAAGGCCACCAGAGTTATCTAAAATAGGAATGTAACCAACCGTTGGTGAACTCGAAATCCTTTGGATTGCGTTACCAGTACCACCAAAAACAAATGCGTTGCTTCCTGCAGAATTTGAACGAACAACTTGGAGGGTTTGGAGATTGGCTTGCCAAACTCGACCCGTAAAGCTTCCTGCGTTGCTAATGGTATCTGGAACGTAAGCGATACCTTCATGTACGGTCGGAGCTTGTGGAACTTCGCTGCCATTCAAAGCAGCCGCGCCACCAAGGCCAGGAGCCAAAGCTGCAATTGGAGGCAACGTTTCGGATGCAGAGCATCGTCGCGTTACTGGGTCAAAAATTGGATAGACCAACAGTCGACCATCACCGGTGGTAACCAAAAGCTGGTCCGTCGGTACGCCGCCAGAAGGATTAGCGACTTCGGCACACACGGCACTCGAAATTCTGCTTGGCACAGGAGCTGTGGCAAAAATAAGATCCTCTTCGTTTCCTAGGTTAAAATCTTGAACTCCGTCATCGGAGTTCCCGTCTCGGTCAGCATCGCCCTTTGGACTTCCGTCATGGCAGAAAACTTGATCGTTGGAAACGGTAAACGTCATTCCCTTATAGATGACAGGCGGGCGGAAATTCTTTGGCGTTGGGTCTGTCGTAGACGCTCCTAACGATGTTGCGTAAGGTGCAGACCATGTTTGCAATAGCGGAGCACCTGTGTCAATGAATGCGCTGTAATTCTTCCTCGAACCAGTACCTGATTGAGTAGATTGAACCGAAAGTGAGATTGCATTGATTACAAACTTCGCGATCGTATTCGCATAAAAGCTCGAATTCGAATTGCCACCAGTTTGACCACTTGGATCAACTGCATAGTAATCCCGGTTTTGGTTGTTCCCTACTCGGTTCAACGATTCGCTGAGTCCCCGAGTTGTAACAATCATGTATCCGTCGCCAATTCTCGAATATGCCGTCGATGGAGGCACATTGGTACCCGAACCCGTTACAAATTGGAATTTGCCATATTCTCCACCATTCCCAACAACGTTAAACATCAGCGGCTCTACTGCCGAAGCTCCTTCGATAGAAAGGTCACTTGAAGCCATGTTTATCTGCGGACTTGGATTGGTTGCGTAGTTTGGTCCTTTCGCCAAGACGCCAACTTCATTTGGCGTGAGGCCGATTGGGTACCGAACAAGTGGACTCTTGTAATCTGCTTGGGATACGGTTCCCGCTAGAGGTGGAACGAAAGTTCGGAAGGAAATAGGACCACCCTCAGTTTGGTTCATATAACCATAGGTGTAGTCAATCCAAAGCACACCTCCCTTGTCAACGAATCGGCGAAGCTTTTCTCGATCTGAAGGTGAAACCGTCAAATTTGGAGTCGTTACTTGCAGAACGGCAACATCTAGTTGGGCAAAGTTCTCATCGGTCAAATCAGCCACGTTGAGCCACCAATATCGGACCGTTCGTTTGTTGACTGGCGAAGTAGCTGCCGGAGTTGAAGGATATTGAGCCAAGAAGAATGGACGCTCACTCGCATCGAGCCAACCTGGTGCCAATGGGTTGTAAAAATTCCAGCCAGCCGGTTTTACGTTGGTATTCGAATCTAAGTTAAACCAAACGAAAGGTGCGGTTTGAGAAGTATTAGCTGGCAAAACCGGCAAATGATCCCCTTTCAAATGCAAATACGCGGCCCGAATATCAACCTTTCGGAACGCGTGACCTTGCTGGGCAACCGCGTTCGCGGCTGCAACGGCAAGGCAAATTATTGAAAGTAGTTTTTTCATTACTTAGATTCTCCAAAGAATGCGAGAGTCGGACTAACCGGCAGCCTTGGCATCGGCGGCAATTGGTAAGTGACTCCATTAAGTCGGGTCGTTCGAATCATCGCATTAACATTTGCTGGATTAGAGGCATCTGCCGCCGCGTCAAAGCCAAAGGCTCCTCCGACTCGGCCAGTTGCTAGCGATGTATCGTACGTGATAGTTAGGTTCGAAGTAAACGGCCTGGCGGCTGGATTGGCTTTGGTCCAAGCCGATACGTGATTTACCGGAATATAGCTTTGAGCCCCAGTAGTCGTATTGTACGCCCCTGGTTGCTTGGTTGGCATCCAACCCCACTTCTTCATCCATTCTGACTGAGCAGAAATAGCAGGTGGCATATTCTCGGCAATCGATCCAACGATGTTAATTTTCACATCGATTGGTTCGCCGTAGAATGGCGCACCCGGTGTCGTGCCGTAATCCTCCATTCGCTTTCGAGCTGCCGCATCACGGGCTTGGAGCAACGTCGCACCGCCCGTCACAAGTGTGGCAACTTGCAACTCAAACGCATCTCGTCGATCGCTCGAGTTCATATTGAACCAATCACCCGGAATCACAAAGAATGAACCTTCTTCGGCGTAAACCGATGCTTCAATCTTGATATCCATTGGGACGGCAGCCGCTCGAGCAAGTTGATAGTTTCCACTTGCTTGTGTTCCAAACTGAGTCAAGTTCATTTCGAGTCCATTGACGCCCTGCATAAACATTTCGTAGCTATTCGTATTGAACGTATTCGTGAATCGATTATTCAAAACATCCACGGTTGCAAAATTCGGGTCAATGAGCGGGAATTTAACAGTTTCAAATTTTGGTGACTGTTGGAAAGCTTCCGTTCCAAGACCGTAAATGCTTCCAAAATTCGGAGCTGGTGCCGGTGCGTTGATTGACGCCCAAATGAATCGCGCCGAGTTCGTCGGCGAGTTAAGTACTTCGAATTGATAGTCCTCAACTCCTCCAAACAACTGACCACCTCGGTTTACTTTGATTCCAAAGAACGCGTTGGTTGGGCCAGGATTGGTATAAGCCAATGCTTCAGTTAGCAGCAAGGATGTCGTGACGAAGACATTAGTTCCATTCGGGTTAAGTGGTGCCGTTGGATCGAACTCCTTATAAGTCAGATTCTCGGGCACTCGGCTTCCGATTGGCAAGACAACCGATAGATCCGCAGGACTCTTATCCGTCAAAATTGGATCAAAGTTAAGCGTGACCGATCCATCTGGCGCATTCAATGTTTCTGGGCTATAGCCAGCAACACCCTGACCGCCTTGATCAACTTGTGCATTTCGCTCAGTTGCTGGACCAAAGAACATCGTCGGATTCAAAGTAACATAATCCTTTGACATCAACATAATCGATGATTTGCTTGGTCGGCTGAGTCGATTATTGACAATAACACCTGGATATGCTGAAGTGACGTCATTTGCTTCAATCCCTTTCAGAATGCTGCCTTCAATGTAAATCGTCTTATTCGAAACAATGGTCATTTGGACGTCCGTAGGAACAACGCCTCGAACCCGAACGTTTCCTTCAAAGTAAAGGACACCGTTAAACACTGGACCTCGACTAAAATCGGCCGGAGTCAATGCATTATTGATTGAAGCTGACAGTCCTACAGTTAAACCATTGATAACATGAATTTGACCATCGGTTCCATAACCCAATCGATATCTCAACGAAGTGAGGCCGCTATCAATTCCATCGGCTCGTTTCCAAGTCCTTTCTGCAGGCAATTGGTCTGGGTGGGAGTTGCGCTGAACGACAAATCCGTCTTTAGTTAACAAAACGTAAGCACCAACCGGAATATAAAATGGACCGTGCCAGCCAGATCGGAAACTCGCTGCTGCCGATGCATCGCCAAAGGAACTCAACCAATCTTGAACATAAGATGCGCTAGCCCCACTATTCCGTCTTCCTTGTTCGTCATCCGGCGCTTGGAAGTCTGATGAGTTATCTACAAAGATTCCTTCTCCGTGACCGAACAAGCCAGAATTTCCACCGGCACCTAAACGACCAGAGTCCTTAGTTGATGTCAGGTAGCGGTTTGTGTTGGCACTATCAGTGCTGTCTGCGTTGGACAAGATCGATGGAGCACCAATACTACCGACGCTTCGGATATTGTTATTGCCATCCGCACCAGCAAAGCCGTCACGAAGCACGCCTTCAAATGTCGAAAACGCGGGGTTCAAACTGTCAAGCACCATGTTCGTTGGACCCGAGGTCGTCCACGAAGATGTTGTTCGATCCCACTTAGATTTCGTAATCGTCAACGAAGATCCAGGCATTTGCTGGAAGTTTCCGGAAGCCAAAATGGCATCGCCAAAACTCTGGTTCAAGTTAGCCGTAACGGAACCATAAAATCGAACGTCTCCATTTGCTCGGAACGAACCACCGCTTGGGAACGATCCCGCCAGTGCCCCCGCTCCAGTTGGAGAGAAGTTATAAGTAGCAAGCAAGTCTCCCAATTGCGTAGGAACAGTTACCGGAGTACCTTCGACTCCTGCTGATTCACGATATTTAACGATATCGGGAGAAAGACCAATTTCAATTGGTCTTGTGCTCTTATACTTGTTAAACTCGATTCGTCCGTAGTCAATCAATCCAAGTTGCGCCATGGCGATGAGCTTTCGACTCGAAATTTCCTTCGCATCATACTCCTTCATCTTCGCGTGAGCCGCATTGAATCCAGCTTGATTTGCGTAATTTTGGAATTGGACTGAGCTTCGAGCATTACTCAAAGTTGGATCATTCGGAACAATCTCTCCTTGTCGACCAACGGATTCGATGATCAGATAATTACGGGCTAATCCCGGATCCCGGAGATACCCAACTCCGGTCGAAGTAAAGATGCTGGGATCACCGGGAGCATATCGAACTCGGACAAGCCCTCTACCACCCCGATACGAAAGGCGAAAAAATGGACCTAGTCCATCTGGACCACCCTCATCGGGTCTATTTGAGCCAGGGAATAAAAGTGCCGCACCACCCGAAGTAGCTGGCGGACGAATGTAAAACGCATCCGGGTCACGCGTAACATCTGGTGACACTTGAGCCAACGTTGTCGGAATGCCGCGCCAGTCAGCGCCCAAAGTCGAATTAACCAATTGGGCATGGGCAAAGCGGATTCCAGATTCCGCAAAATCACCATTAACCCCTCTGCTCTTAGCGATCGAAGCACCCCGTATGGTTCGACTCAAGATCGACGCAAAAGCTGCGCCAAGAATCAGGAGAACAAATAGGACGAGGAGCGCGATAACAAGCGTTTGTCCGTATTGAAGTCGACGACTAAAGTTTCTCTGTCTCATCTCTGATTACCTAATAAAGTTTCGAACATTGGCAGTAGCCTTCATGGTCACTGTTTGTGCGTATGGAAGATCTGATTGCGGATAGTTTCTGATCGTCATAATTACCTGCATCAATTGGCGAGTATCATACTCAGCCCGTACAACGTCGTCAGGCGTTGTAAATTGGAATTTGTATGCTACACGTATTCGACCGGGAACGACTGTACTTGTTCCAGAAAATTTCATAACCGCAGGAATTGGGACTTCTGGATTAGAACAAAGCTGAATGTATCCCGCTTTGTACCTCGGCTCAATGATCGCACTCACAAAACTGGTTCGATCATAGATTGCCGGTGGTACTGGTAATCCCAGAGCCGCCCATCCAGCCGCAGTCGGAGGAGTCAGATCAGCATAGTTGATGCGATATTCATTGGGTCCAGGCTCACGATTTACGCGGTGGTAACGAATTTCATATCCGAAGTTTGAACCTGCACTTTGGTCAGGACCAAAGACTTCTTCACTTCCAGGAACGATCCTTGCTCGTCCGAACTGACTAAGGGGACTAACTGTTCCATCGCCCTGAGGAATGGTACGCAAGTCAACAAAGCGGTGTGCTCCACCCGTTTCTCCGTATTGCGCCGGAATTCCGTTTAGACCAGCTTGGGCATCGAGCCAAACCTTATTGAACACTCGGTTGATGTTGAATCGGTTGAATGTAGAATCCCAATAAGGAGTGTCGGAGAAGACACCAGGCAAAATTTGAGGCGCAGGAGGTGCGGGAGGCACAGTAGGGGGAGGAAGGAGCGGGTCAAACGATGGAGTGAATCCCTTATCATTACTTGTCCAACCTGAAACGCTAGTTGATTGAGCTGGCACTTGAGGCAAGTTCAGCGGATTCACATCCGCAGGATCAAAAACATTTCCTGGGGCGCTAGGATTAATCGTGTAGTCACCAACTTCGCCAATATTGAAGCTCGCAATAACTTTTCCAGTGGTAGTATTCGTTGAGAACGGCATGAAGTTCGATCTGAATGCCGGATTGGCAGAAGTTAACCAACCACTGTTCACATTCGCTGCATCAAGTCCAACGTTAAATGGATATTTGCTTGGCGCATCATAGCCCCTCCTGTTGAATGCTCGCTCATATGCGGAGATGTTAAACAACTCTGTACCATTGCCTGGCGTCGTATCCGAAACTCCGGTAACACCTGGTTGTACAAAGTAGATACTCAAGTCGGTCGGATCTCGACGGGCAATTTGATAAGGATCTGTGCTTTGCCAATTCAAACCGTAAGTTCGAACAGTAAGATTGCTCCACATCCTAAATTGACCCTGGAAAACTTCCGAACCAATTTGGTCTGATCCCTCAGTTTCATTACCAAGCGAAGCCGCTACTTGAGCATCGGCTCCATCACCCTCAACGTGAGACGGCCTGAACAAAACCAAAGGAGTAACCCTTGGTGCCCAAAGGCCACCTGAGAATGACATCTTGGCAAGCTTCTTGGCTTTGTCAAACTGAGGTTGAATCAAATCGTATCGCGAAACTTCAGTTTCAACCTTTGCAACTCGCTTCCAGTTGTTGATTCGAATCGCCTTAGCATCATTGTTAACCGGGGCTCCAGTGGCCGCTCCTGTAGCCAGGAAGAAGTCCGAATCATCGTAAATAGGATTTCGGTTTGTCCCATCTGGAACTGCATCAAAGAAATCCGTATTAACTTGCGGAATGAAATTCCCACTGGCAGGAGGACTCTCTACCATCCTGATTGGCTGTACTTCTGCAGAATAAAGGACAAACAAGTTATCCCTGCCGCCGCCAGCGGTCATCAAAAGCCCATCGTACAAGTTGTTATAGTTTCGAAATGGATCATTAAGGCCAATCCAGTATCGTTTGATCGTGGCCCCTGGCCCAATCGGAAGTTGAACCTGACCTTCTGCTGACTTAAGGGTTGGGTCTTCTCTTCCGGTCGAAGGATTGATGAACGCGCCACTAGGTCCTCGTTGACCGACTTTTTGAGGAAGAACCAAATCCAGCTTGGTATAGTTCATTCCGATCTTTACAAATCCTCCTGGAGGTGAAGTCACAAGGGCCCCCGTATCATCCAATCCACGAACTGGAATCGGACAAACCACGCTCACTCGACCACCTAGACCTTCAACATCTCTGACTGCTACCGCCTCGCCAATCTCTTTGGAAAGCCTTTCGGTCAAAATCCGAGCCTTGTCTTGCGCATCCGAATATGCTTGCGCCACTCGTGTAGCCCTGAATGTCTCGATCATTGGTAAAGTAATGATCGTCATCAAGATGGCAGTAATTGCCATAACCGTGATGAGCTCGATGAGCGTAAAGGCGTATCGTCGACCGTTTATCATTGAATTGCTTCTCCTCGATGCAAATAGGTTTCCTTGGAGGTAATCCCCCATTCTTTTGCCCAGTTGCTAAATTTGGTGTTCAAGTTAGCCGTGAAGTCGGTACCAAGGCTGAATTGACCGCTGTTATAAAAGGCTTTCGCAATGATTGACACACCACGAATATCACCGACTGAATAAGCCATAGAGGCGGGGCTTGTCGTATCTTGGACAAAGCTGGTAGCTGAGCCATCGATGTCAGTTATGTCAATTGATGGCATCGGCTGCGTAATCGAGTCCACACCGGCTCGGAATCTAATTTGAAATTCCGCGCCTTCAAGTAGTCGCTCAACTCCACCCGCCATATATCGAATTTTCCCAACCGAAACTTTCCGATTGGCATCCATTCTCGGGAAATAAATCCGAGTCGTTGATCCATTGAGCGCACTGGTTCCACCAACGTAATACTGTGCTGCGGAAGGAGCAGCATAAGTGAAGTCATAATGGGCCGCGCTTCGGGTGACCTGAATTGCCCAATCTTCCCGAGCCATATAGTACGCCCGGAATAATCGCCCTGTGATATTCGTCAAAACAACAGATCCATCTGCGGTTGCTATTGCCTGAGTCAAACCATTGGCATCATTGCTGTCAATATCGAACAGCGTGATATAGCCACTGGACTTATCAATTCTCATTGTTGGAGTACCTAAATAAGTCTCAAGAAGCTGTCCGCCAGTTGCGACATCGACCAACAACATATTGTCAGCGTCAGTCGTATTGGCCCCCGCAACCGAGGAATTAGGCACAACAAAAACATCTTCCATTCCAGCGTTTGGTGCATCGGCACCCGCAATAACAGTGGCATGCGAAGGAGCCCGGAGCCCATCAGCTTGGTTAACTGAATTGGTGCGAAGTGAAGGGATAGCCAGCTTCAATACCTTAGCCAACCCACCAGGATTACTAGTGGTGATCCGAAAATCTTCATGAAGAATTCTCCAGTCGCGAACATCATAATCAATCCGGGCCGCATAGGGCTGCCGAGTAGCCCCTGCTCGCTCTTCATATTTACCAAAAAGATTAGGATTAAACAGGAGTTGACCAATCCGACCGTTGAGAACCTTGTACTGGAACAGGTCAGTTGTATCAAACGCCGTAGCCGCTGCTAACTGGGTAAAAAGATGCGCAATCTTGAGAGAATCAACTTCAACATTGATCAGAGCCTCGCCACCACCCAAAACGCCCGGTATTGCCCCAACTGGCACAATTGCATAACCGGTTGGAGTCGCGGCAATTGGCAGCGCTAGACCATTCAGTCGCCGAGTAGAAATTGCTCCGGCGTTATTGACAGTCACCGTAATCGACAAGCGATAATTTCCGGAAGCAATCGCCGGGAACGCAATTTCGGCCCCTGGCGAATTCATCTTGCTCACTCCATACTCGTAATCTCGCATTCCAGCGTAGTCCGACGGAAGCACCTTGGCCACTCGCCGATACATATCTCTACCGTATACATTGAGTTGCCCGGGCACGCCACCAACGTGATCAATTGGACCAAATTCGAGCATTGCCAAACTGCCAAACGGAGCCGTCACCGACGTACCGTCAGGAGACAAAAGCTTAGGAGCCGTAATGTTATGGGTTTCCCCAACAATTCTTCGAGTTGTATTCGCTCCCGACACTAATTGCCAAGCTCGGCCCGATCCTAACGCAACTCCACTCGCATCGATGCCAGTTGCTGCAGGCGAATACTCAGTAGAACTCCAAGTTGGATCTTCAACTGGCACGTAAATCGGACCCACCAAAGTCATTCGAATAGGAACAACTTCGCCCGGAACTACGCCTGGCCTCGATTTCAGCAATTCAAGCTCTGACCGCAAAAGTCCAATTGCCATCGAATTGTTTCTTGACTTGTTAAGAATCTTGACTCCACCCGGAAAAATCTGGGCAATAGCAAGAATTCCTACCAAGAAGACGACGATGACAACGAGAACCTCGATAAGGGTCGTGCCGCCAAAACGGTTTAATTTACGCGCTGGAAAGATCATTGTTCTTTCTCCTAACTGTTAGGGAGTCATTCGCCAAGCTCGCTCAGACATTTGCTTTGAGTCGATTGCTCTGGCTGAACCGCCGAGGAACAGGACGATGTCCTTACTTCCACCATTGGTTAAAGCATTGTTTGTATAGTCACGATAGAACGTATTCCAAGTTACAACCGTGCTGTCAGGTGGATCTGAATATCCAAGCTGTCGGGGATCATCCGTAGCGCTACCAGGCCCAACTCCAAATTGCGACCAAAGCAAGGTGTAATGCAACTCATTGTAGGTTTGACCGCTAGTGAACTTAACTGGACCAACATCGTATCCACTGACCGCATAGAACCGCCCCACTACCGTGTCTGTCGTCGATGCCGACGCATTTATGTTGGGCGAAGCTGCTGGATCGTTTAAGAAGTAATTTGCAGTTCCTGTATAACTTGAAAAATAAGCTTGACGGGCGAAAGGGATATCATCAGCAGCAGTCAAAACTCCATCCGCATTCAAATCCAAAATTGGAGCAGACCCAAGCGGTCGAGGATCGCTTTGTGGCCAAATCGCGGGAACCATCAAGTTGTACTGACTTCTATTGATTGAGCCCTTGAGGGTCTCCAACGAATCAATTCGCTTGGGATACATTGCACCACGAACCAAATTGGCAGGTACGACCGTTACGCCATTTTGGTACTCGTAAGGGGATATATAACCTAAAAGTGCGGGTGGGTATCCACCTTGATCGTCCCGATACAGCTGAACAGCGGAACGTATTGAGTTCATTGCCGCCATGTCGCCGCTCTTGTAGGCATTGAGCTTTACTCTTGCAAATACTGGAAAAATAATTGCCGAAAGCAAAGCGATAATCGCCATCACCGTTAAAAGCTCGATGAGTGTAAATGCGCGTTTTTTCATTTCTACCGTTCCCATTCCCTCGTTCCCTATGAGAGTTCGACTTAAGCGAACCCTATCCTGTTCCGTCGTTTCGTTTTTGTTTCACGAATAGGCCAGAAGTCCTAGCCACTTAATCCTCGATTATGACCCGTTTGGTCCCCAAAAATCGCGGATCATGGCCCGTTTAGGGCTCGAATCATGTTATCAGCATAGACCGACAACTCTGTCTTCATTATCATACAAACAATTGCTCCGATTGCCAAGTAGGGACCAAACGGAAGTGTCGTAAATGTCGGGGTCCAATCATCATCCTCGACACTAACATCCTCAGTCGGATATCCCATCTTTCGGTAGATTTGAGGAAACCAAATTGCAATGATATCGAAGCAAAGTAAGTAGGTGAAGCTCAAAATTAACAAGTCCTTTATTGACTCCGGTTCAAACTCCTCTTCTTCTGGGCGCTCGACTCCAGCCTTTTTATCTCGCTGAATCTGGATGCCCATCAAAGCCAAAGTAAAAATGAGGCCAGTAAAGACAGCAATTCCAACATCAAAGACAACCATGATCGGCCCAAGTAACGCCCCGACCCCTCTCATCATCTTGATATCGCCATGCCCCATGGCATCCTTGCCAAAGGCGATTCTTCCGAAAAACGCAATTCCAAAAATGACGCCCCAGCCCATTAGGTAGCCAAAGATAAGCAGCTTCCAATTATGAGAATAAAAAGCGTATCCAACTCCCAAAAACAAAAGGAAGGCGTTGATTTCGTCGGGAATGATGAAATGCTCGCCATCAATAAAAATTATCGCAACGAGAGCCGCTGTCGCAAGCATATAAAAGCAGCCAAGAACCCATTCACTACCCGTAGGATCAGCGCAAAAAAAACGGTACCAAATTCCGGCCCACAATACGCCGTTGACAAGTTCAACCCAAAAATATCGAGCGGGCACTTTCTCGGTGCAATGTCGACATTTCCCACCCGACAATAGCCAGCTAAATAAGGGAACCAAGTCAGACATCCCAAGTTGATGATTGCACTTTGGGCAGAAGCTATGCTTCGGTTTCCCTAAAGACAATAGGCGCGGCATTCGATAGATGACCACATTGAGGAAGCTGCCAATTGTAGCTCCAATCATTAATCCAACAATCCAAGTCCATTCTGGAAACATGAGTCCACCCTAATAACGATGCCCATTGCGGCTTGCAACGGGCATCGCACCCTCAATTGAGGGTTTAACTTATTTGTCGTCGGCAGCGCCAGACGAAAGCGACGAAATAACCTTAACCAGTGGAAGGAACATCGAAATAACAATGAATCCGACAACAAATCCCAGACCAACAATCATGATTGGCTCGAGGGCAGCGGTCAAGGATGCCAGGGCGGCTTCTACCTCGTTCTCATAGAAATCAGCGATCTTTTGGAGCATAAAGTCCAGAGATCCTGATTCTTCACCGACACCAATCATATGGACAACCATCGGAGGGAATAGCTTCGATTCTTCCAAAGGATCACCAATTCGGTCTCCTTCACGAATTCTTGCTCTTGCCTCCAAGATCGCGTCCGACATAATCGTGTTTCCAACTGTTCCGGCAACCGTTTCCATCGCCTGCAGAATCGGTACACCTGAGGTTAAAAGGGTTCCCATCGTTCGACTAAAGCGGGCCATGGCGATCTTGTGGTGAAGCTTGCCGAAAACCGGAACTTTCAGTTTCACCCGATCCATAACTCGACGTCCAAATCGAGTTGAAACGAATAGCTTATGGGCAATGTAAAGCACGAATACCGATAGCGCTACCATCCAGCCTTTGTGCAACAAAATATCGGAAAGATCAATCAAGAACTTCGTTGGAGCGGGCAAATCATCGGCCTTCAATCCAAGGTCGGTAAGAATTGCCGCCCATTGAGGTACAAACCAATAAACCAGGAAGAAGGTAATTCCCATGGCCATGACCGATACCAAAACCGGATACGTTAATGCCGACTTGACCTTTCTTCGTAGCTCAACATCTTTTTCAAGGAAGTGGCTCAATCGCTGGAGGGACTCTTCAAGTACACCACCAACTTCACCAGCCTTAATTAGACCAATGAACAGCGAGCTAAACGACTTTGGATGGCGTTGCATCGCTCGGCTGAGAGATTCTCCTGCTTCAACCCTAGTACCAAGATCCTGGATGATCTTTTGAAGTCGTTTATTTTGAGTTTGATGACCAAGTACGTCAAGGCAACGGACCAGTGAAACACCAGCGTCAACCATCGTGGAAAACTGTCGACACCAGACCGAAAGGTCCGTAAGTCTAACTTTTCCAGGACTCTTAACTTTGGGGCTCTTAGCCTTGATCATCGTTAATTCGGTGATCGTAAAGCCTTGTTCCTCAAAGCGTTTGCGTAAAAGCTCCTCGCTTTCGGCGTCGGCGGTTCCTTTTTGGATCGCACCTACTGCGTCTTTGAATGTGTAGCTGAAGATAGGCATTGTTTTTTCCCTATTATCGTTTTATTTGACCTGTACCTGTACTGACTGTCATACCGCCAGTTGTCGCCAACATCTTCTTGAGTTCCTCAACGTTGGTACAACGAGACATGATGTCTTCAAGACTGACCCATCCCTTTAGATAGAGATCACGAAGACATTGATCCATCGTAAACATTCCCATATTTGCGGAAGTTTGGATCATTGATGTAATTTGGTGGGTTTTTGCCTCACGAATCAAGTTTCTAATCGCCGGAGAGGCAACCATGATTTCGTTAGCCGGAACCCGCCCTTTGCCACTGGCATGAGCCAATAGCTGCTGAGAAATAATCGCAACGAGGTTGTTTGAAAGCTGAACCCGGATTTGCTCTTGTTGCCCCGGAGGGAAAACGTCAATCATTCGGTCAACACTTTCTGCCGCGTTGTTTGTGTGAAGAGTCGCAAAAACAAGGTGCCCCGTTTCCGCCGCAGTAATTGCCAACGAAATCGTTTCAACGTCCCGCATTTCACCGACGAGCAAAATATCTGGATCTTCTCGAAGGCTAGCTCTTAGCGCATTTCCAAAACTCTTTGTATCCATTCCCAACTCGCGCTGGTTGATGATGCTGAGCTTGTGTTCGTGCAAATACTCAATCGGATCTTCAATCGTAATGATGTGATGAGCATGGTTAAGATTGATATGATTGATCATCGCCGCAAGCGATGTTGACTTACCAGATCCAGTAGGACCGGTTACCAGAATCAATCCACGAGGCTTCTCTGTGAGGCTCTTCAAAACCAAAGGAAGCTTCAAGTCCTCAACCGTCGGAATCTTCGAAGAAATTAATCGGAACGCTGCTGCGCAAGCACCCTTGTCTCGATAAAGGTTAACCCGGAACCGAGCCCGTGCCGTAGGACCGTTTGGAACCCGCATGTGGAACGGAATCGGTAGCGAGTACGAAAAGTCCAACTCATTGGTCGTTTCAAATCTCTGAATCTGATCGTCCGAAATGATTTCGTACATCATTCGCTGAATATTTTCAGGAATGAACCACTCATAATTCAGACGCTTGATTTTTCCATCGTGACGTACTACCGGAGGCGATGCCTGGCAGATGTGCAAGTCGGAACAATTCATGTCCACAAGAATGCTCAAAAGCTCATCAATGTGGAGGTCATCGACCGAGGCCTTTGGCCCTAACGGCTTTTCGTCGTTAGGAATTCCACTAATGACTTCAACTTTTGTTTTCCAGTCATCTCCACCACCCGGTACTAATTGGGAAGGAGGAGCAGACATCTGCGGACGTGGAGCGCCGCCCATAGGTGGCGCGCCTTGATTTTGTCGGGATGGATCGTTCTGCATATTTGCTCTATTTAATAACTAGAAACCTGCCGTAAATACGACACGCATGACTTCTTCAGGAGTCGTAACTCCCTGAAGTACCTTGTGAAGACCGTCTTCTCGTAGTTCTCGCATTCCGCCCGCCTTCGCTGCTTCTTTGACGTCATTCAAAGGCGCACGACGGACAACAAGTTCCGCGATTTCCGCATTCATAACCATTAATTCATGGAATCCGGTTCGACCGCGATAGCCAGTCATACGATTGTATTCCGCTGGAATACCTCGATAAAGAGTTACTAACTCATCTGGATTGGTAACATTGAAACCAAATCGTCGGAGATCCATCTGAGTTACCTCATATGGTTCCTTATTCTCGGTATCAATTCTTCGACCAAGTCGCTGAGCAAGAACTCCGATAACCGTTGCTGCGATCAAGTAAGGCTCAACTCCCATGTCGATCATACGAAGAGTAGCCGAAGGCGCGTCGTTCGTGTGAAGCGTCGAAAGTACCAAGTGACCAGTAAGCGACGCCTCAATGGCAATTTCTGCCGTTTCAAGGTCTCGCATTTCACCAACCATGATGATATCTGGATCTTGTCGCAGATAGGCACGAAGCGCAGTTGCGAATGTCAGACCTGCCTTTCGGTTCATCTGAACCTGAGCAATTCCGTTCAACTGGTACTCAATCGGATCCTCAGCTGTAATAATGTTCACGCCAACCGTATTGAGCTTATTGAGAACTGAGTATTGGGTCGTCGTCTTGCCCGATCCAGTAGGACCGGTACAAAGGAACATGCCGTTAGGCTGACTGACCAATTCTTCAATTCGAAGCTGATTCTCTTCGGTAAAGCCAATCTTTTCAAGACCAATCATAACCGTGGTCTTGTCGAGAATTCGCATAACGATCTTTTCTCCAAATGGAGTTGGAATCGAGCTAACCCGGAGGTCAATTTCTTTGTTGCCAGACTTAACTTCGATACGACCATCTTGCGGGATTCTTCGCTCCGCAATGTTCATATCCGCCATGATCTTATAACGACTGATCAAAGGTGCCATGAGGTTCCGTGGAACCGTCATCGCCTCCATCAAAACACCATCAATTCGGTAACGAACTCGGATCGATCGAACACCAGGCTCAACGTGAATATCCGAAGCTCGATCTGAAATTGCTTGCTGAATAATGGCGCTTGCTAGTTTGATAATTGGTGCCGCGTCGGCACCCGCAGTATCGTCCTCACGACTATCATCAAGGGCGGCATCGGCATCACGACCTTGCTTGACTCCCGCTTCAGCCATGATTCGCGCAAAATCTGCGCTCGCTGGCTTATTGGTGGTTTCCGCCACGGCTTGAACAACCGTTCCTCCACCATAGTTTTTGCGAATTGCGTCATCGATGGCTCCCGGTACTGCCAGAACTGGCACCACCCGGCATCCCGATGCAATTCGGAAATCGTCAATTGCCGAAACATTGTTCGGGTTTGACATGGCTACCCACAGCGTTTGACCATCCTTTCGAACGGGTATCGCATTATGGTTTTTAACTATCCTTTCCGGGACGACATTAAGGGCGCTAGAATCGATCGTCATCCGATCGAGATCGGCGAATCCGAGGCCAGCCTCCTGTGCTTTGGCTTGGAGAACTTCCCTTTCTCCACAGAATCCCAGTTGTACAATTGCCTTTTCCAAGGACGAATTGGTCTGTTGCGAAACTTTTGTTGCCTCATCGGCTTGTTCTTTGGTCAGAAAATTTTTCTGAATAAGAAACTCTATCATTGAAACACGTGGCATTGCCATGTTGAACTCTCAGCAGGAAAACACACTCTCCCAAGTGTGATTGAGGCATTGTAACCTAATTTCACTAGAAAAGGGAAAGGACTTTTTGAGGAAAACAACAACTTTCTAATGAAATTTTGTCACCTGAAGTCCTCCCCGTATTGCAAACAGCCTCGTTGGCACGTCTAGAAGCCGATCTATACACCGTCTGGCATTCCGCCCTCATCCTTGCACTTGCCCTCGCCCTTGTCCCGTTTCAGCGGGATCCCGTGCTTGCCGGGACCCTTGCCATTGCCTTCCCATAAAGTAAACTAACCCAGGTTCCGCGCTGAGCCACTCCGATTGAGAATGAGCAAAGTTGATGTAACCGTTATTGGTGGAGGTCCCTGCGGGCTTTTCGCTGCCTTTTACGCCGGACTTCGAGGGATGTCAGTCCGAATCATCGACTCGCTTCCCGAGCTCGGCGGGCAATTGACCGCACTTTATCCAGAAAAGTACATCTATGACATGCCGGGATTCCCAAAAGTACTTGCCAAAGACCTCGCCAAAGCGATGGTCGAACAAGCAAGCCAATATCATCCGAAGCTAGTGCTCGAAAACACCGCCCAAGCGCTTGTCAACAACGGCAATTCCTACACAATCCTTACCGACAGGGGCCTAGAACTAGAAACCAGCACGATCATCATCTCCGCTGGTCCCGGCGCATTCCAACCCACCAAAATCGGAGTCGAACGAGAAGAAGAGTTTGCCGGACGAGGAATTCACTACGGAGTTCGTGATCGCAGCGTTTTCACCGGAAAAAAGCTCGCCATCGTCGGCGGCGGCGACAGCGCCTTTGACTGGTGCATGGATCTAGAAGACATCGCCGAAAACATAACCCTTATCCACCGCCGAGACGGATTCAAAGCTCACGAAGACAGCGTAGCGAAAGTCAAAGCTAGCTCGGTTCAAATGAAGCTGTTCTACGTTGTCAAAGAGCTACATGGTGTCGATCGCCTAACTGGTCTAACCCTCGAAAACACCCAAACAAAAGGACATGAACATTTTGAGTGCGACGAAGTCTGCGTCAATATCGGATTCAAATCGAGCCTCGGACCCTTGAAAGAATGGGGACTCGAAATTGAAAAGAATCAAATCAAAGTTGATGAACGATTTGAAACCAATATTCCAAGAGTGTTTGCCGTCGGCGACGTCGCCAGTTATGGTACAAAACTCAAGTTAATTGCCACCGGAGTGGGCGAAGCCGCTACCGCAGTTTGTTACGCAAAAACATATCTTGACCCCGAAGCCAAACTCTTCCCTGGTCACAGTAGCGACCGCGACGCCTAACATCAAGTACAATTTGTCCAGATTCAGAGGACATTAAGGTTTGGGAAGCGCATATACACCAGGGCTAACAGTAAGTAGCGACATCGTCGTTCGTCGAACAAGACGACTTCCAATCAAAGGAGAGGTTCTTGTCAAAGTTGGAGATTCCGTTGAACCAAAGAGTCCGGTCGCCCGAGCAATGCTCCCCGGTGCTCTCCAAAACGTAAAACTTGCTGACCAACTCGGAGTCGAACCGAAGGACGTTTCCCAGTTCATGAAAGTCGAACTAGGAGCCCCAGTCGAAGCCGGTCAGATCGTCGCTGAAGGCAAAAAGATGTTTGGGCTATTCAAAGCCCCAACTGCCGTTTGCGAGTTCACCGGAACCCTAGAGTCTTACAGCGACATCACTGGAAATGCACTGGTTCGAGAGCCATCCATTCCCATCGAAATCGATGCTTACATCAAGGGAACGATCGTTGACGTCATGCCCGAAGAAGGCGCCGTCATCGAAACTCGATGCGCCATGATTCAAGGAATTTTTGGCGTCGGCGGCGAACGCCAAGGGGTCATTCGCATCGCGGTCACCGGACCAGATCAACTCCTCGACGAAGGAAACATTAAGCCCGATGACACCGGAAAGATCTTGATTGGCGGCTCGGGAATGACCGCCAGCGCCATCAAAAAGGCTTCTTCAGTCGGAGCAGTTGGAATCATCGCTGGTGGCCTAAAGGACAGCGATCTCATCGAATTCCTTGGCTACGACATTGGCGTAGCAATCACCGGCACCGAAAAAATCAGTTTATCCCTCATCATCACCGAAGGATTTGGATTCCTTCCGATGGCAAATCGAACCTTCGAATTGCTAAAGTCGCTTGAAGGCATGGTCGCATCTCTCAATGGTTCAACCCAAATCCGAGCTGGCGTAATCCGACCAGAAATCATTGTTCCCGATCCACCACAAGCCGGAAAAGCTGCCACCGAAGAGAAAGCCCTGGCGCTAGAAGTCGGCAGCCAGATTCGAATCATCCGTGAACCGTATTTCGGAATGATTGGATCAGTCACCGATCTCCCCGCCGAACTAGTCACCCTCGAATCTGGCACTCATGTCAGGGTCCTGAGGGCAAAAATAGGTTCCGGAGACGAAGTAACTGTTCCACGCGCTAATGTAGAAATCATGGCGAAGGGCTCGTAACCTTTACGATCCCTTAATAAAGTGGTGTTAAAACTGTTCTGGGTGCAGACGCCTAGAACAAAATGGCAACATTAGATCAACTTGAAAAAGTCAAGCCGGGAAAAGGAAGCATGACAATTCTCATTGTCGATGACGAAATAGCGATCATTGAAACGCTAGAAAATAAATTCCGCAAAGAAGGATTCAATACCTTCACGGCTGAAACTGCCGAAGACGGAATGCGCCTCTTCAAGCGAATCAAGCCAAACTTGGTCATTCTAGACATCATGTTGCCCAACCGTAGCGGTCACGACTTTTGCAAGGCCGTCCGGCGCGAAAATGACACACCCATCATCTTCGTCTCCGCTCGAGCCTCCGAAGAAGACCGAATCGCTGGACTCGAAATGGGCGCCGACGACTACGTAGTCAAACCGTTCAACATGACCGAACTGGTCGCCCGGGTTCGCGCAATTCTTCGCCGATCCGGAAACGAAACCATTCAGGAACTCGTCGAGCGCGGTGATCTTCGGATCGATCCCCGAACCCACGAAGCAACCCTTGACGGAAAAACCCTCACCCTGTCCCCCAAGGAATTCGCCTTACTGTTGTTCCTCGCCAAAAATGCCGGACAAGTCTTCTCCCGAGAAGCCTTACTTGACCGAATTTGGGGCAAAGACGCCTACGTCACCAGTCGAACGGTTGACGTCCATGTCCGATGGCTGAGAATGCGGCTAGCAACTACCCCCGACGCTAACGACCGAATCCAAACCGTTCGTGGTGTCGGCTACAAGTTCATCGGCTGACTACCCCAAGGCCCCTGGTCCTAATCCTTTGCCTTGAGCGACTTCCTGCATTGGGACCCTCTGCCGCTAACTTGTGATACCGCAACACTTAAGGTGCCGCTCCTTTGCTTAGGATTCTTGACACGCGTCCGTCCGACGAATGTATTGTTGAGGTTTGGGATACCCGATCCGCCTTCCGAACGGCCCAATCAGCACCCGAGCCTCGCGTGGTTTCAGCCTTGTCCGGGCAGGCTCCACCGCGTCGGGATCGCCTGAAGACTATTTTGACCCGGCCGATACCAAATGACTCTTCAAAGCCGCCGCAACTTTTTTCGCCGTATCCGGAATAGCTTTCACCGACCGGTACGAGCCTCCGAACTCAAGCTGAATCGCAAAAATGCCATCAGATTGGCCCAGCCCATATGTCTGGACCGTATGCCCACCATTGAACTTTGGATGCTCTTTGTCTCGAGCGTGACTGGCGTCCGGAACAATCTTCACTCCGGACTTCTCAAGCATTCCCAAAAAGGACTTTTCGCCCGAAAGCTGCTCATCCGAGACTTCCCCGACCGACTTCAAGTTCTGCGTACCCCGAAAAACGAC
>JAYVHY010000114.1:0-2174 GCA_043770615.1 Armatimonadota bacterium
CTACCGGTTTCCGCCATTGCGCGGTTTGCAGCCACAATCGATGACTTGACCATGAGCAGGTCTTGAGTTGTCTCAACAAGGAGAGCATCGGATCCACCAACAATGAGCCCAGTGTAAGCATCGCAATATGTGCTTTCCATTTCTTCCCAGGTGACTTGGCCAAGGCTGATCAGTTTGGTTCCCGGGCCAACTCCACCAACAACAAACCTTGGCTTGAATGAGGTTGAAAATTTGTCAGCACTCTTTTTCGCGATCTGGGCACTAAGAACACTGAGGTCATACACAAGCTCAGGAATGTCATATTCGGCGAGGACGACTGAGGTTGTGCCAAACGTGACGGTTTCGCAGAGGTCAGAGCCTGCAGCGTAATAGGAATCGTGGACTGCTTCAACAACATCGGGACGAGTTGCAACCAAGAGTTCGTTGCATCCCTCAAGCGAAAGTCCGTTTAGTCGTTCGGCGGTTTCCTTTAGCTTTCCTGTGAGTATCGTTGGATCAAGGACAAAGTCATCTGCCGTTAGTCCTGCCGCCTGGAACTGGGTTCCAGTAGCGCCGTCATAAATAACAACTCGCTCGGACATTACATCTAATAACTTTGAATCCACAAATTATATTATGGTTGTGAACTCTGGGGTTGGTACCAGGGTTTTCAGTGAAGGATCAGGGAATTAGGAGAATGGAGCTGAAAAGCTATGATTTGGACAATTCTCGCAACAATTTCGGTACTGGCATCAGGCACGTTCTCATTTGGGGCTTTGGTTAAGCAAGCACTAAAAGAACGGCGTCACCTTATGTAAGTATTGAATCCAAAGATTTTTCGGCTAAAAGGCCGTTGGACTTTATGTCCGACGGCTTTTTTCATGGATCCAGTAACATGTGGGACAATCTCCCACATTTCAATTTGAGCGATTTTTAGGTTCAGGAATGCGAAATCAGCTCGATTTGAACTAATGTGTTTTCCAATATAGTAGACAAAAAGATACATAAATGCAGTTAATTTAACTAGACTAACTAGTTAAACTTCATAAATAGCTTTAATTTGTAATAAAAAGTGGAAAAAAGGGGTTGACCAGTGGGAAAAATCCCCTATATAATCATTTCATTCAACTCTGGGAGTCAGAGGCGGATTGGGAAGGCTGGGGTGCTGACTCAAAAAATTCGGGCAGGTGGTCGCATGGATGCGTTCTCCCCTGCCCACAAAATTTAGAAGTGATGGTACGGCGAAGATGGCAGAGAAAACTAAAAGGGATCCAGATCTCAAATTGCTCGTCAATCGCCATGAGCCAGTCCGAGTAGACGAAAAAGGCCGGATCACTCTTCAAAAGGAAATTCGCGATGCGCTAGGAAGCGATGTTGTCTTGGTCTGCGATGTCAGTAAGGTCATGCGCATGTATCCCGCTGAAGTCTTTAATAAAATTCAGACTGACGCCAAAAGGAGATTTTCGGACGATAACGCAAGCGCGAATTACTACTTCACCGTTATTTACTCTAATGCTCGCCTCGCAGAAGTTGATAGTGCGAACCGATTAAGTATCCCTGCCGACCTTAGGAAGTTTGGTGGTTTCGATGTTAAGGAAGAATGTGTAGTCATTGCCAGTGGAAGGGACTTCATGGTCATGCCAAGGAAGGCGTATGACAGTTACATGGAAAGTCCAGTGAAGTTCATGGCGCCTCAGAGAGAAGATGTCGAAATTCTGCGAAAGAAGGCATTTGAAGAGGAAGAAGAATTAAGGAGGCTAGAAAGGCTTCTGGCGCCAGGCGAATGAGTGTAATGATGATGGAACCACGGACATTTCCCCACGAGCCAGTTATGGTCCATGAAGTTCTGCGGGCTCTTTCGCTAAAGCCTGGTGACTGCGTTGTTGATGGAACCCTGGGGTTAGGTGGTCACTCGCTGCACTTCGTCGATGCAATTCGCCCTGGCGGTACTTTGCTTGGTCTCGACTGGGATGAATCCATGCTTGCGGTAGCAAGAGAGAGAATTGGTAGTCCGAAGGGAGTGACTGTTCACTTTATCCACTCTGATTTCCGGGAGATGACTCTGGCTCTCCAGGAGTATTCGATCAAGCCAAATGGAATTCTTTTGGACCTCGGTCTTAACTCGGCTCAAATCGAAGATCCAAATCGAGGAATTACTTTTCGCCAAAATGGTCCGCTCGATATGCGAATGGACA
>JAYVHY010000115.1:0-4774 GCA_043770615.1 Armatimonadota bacterium
GAACCATTGGCTTAGTATCAGTACAACCGACCTTTCCAGGCAATCTGACCTTTGCGCCTCCAATTCATTGAGCGGAGGATTGTCAAAGCGCCAGCAGTAATCGTCAATGGAGCAAGCGGAGAAATCCAAAATGGGGCACCCACCGTCCGATCAGCGACGAGTTTTCCGAAAACCAAAAGTAAGTACAAAGTAACGATGTAAGTTCCAGCAAATATCCAGCCCCAAGCAATAAACAACAGCAACGCGACGAGCCCAAGAGAAGCTAAGGAGTTTCCCATAATGTCGCAAGAATTCTTCGACATCCCATTGATGGCCCCGTTAACGTCTTTGTACATCTTCACCTTCAATATGTCAGTCAAATTGATGTTTTCGACTCTAATTTTCAGCGTGCCCAGCAAGCGACCGATTTTGACATCTTCAAGGACTTCTGACCGGACCTGTTCGTACGGTCTAACTTGGCGAATGCACTCGGTTCGCCAGGCGCCAAATTGACCATTCGTAAACCGGTTGTGTCCTTTGCCAGTCAGCGATACTAACCCAAACGGATTGGTGGCCAATAAAATCCAACTCACCCAAGTGAGATAGGCCGGCTCAATTCCTTTACCGGGCACCATTTTTGGAAATCCTGATATGACTTGGATGTCAGGATCGCAACTTTGCAGAAAAGCCGATAGCCGACCAACAAACTCCTTGCTCGGAATCGTATCGGCGTCCAGAAAAACCGTCCAAGGATCAGTTGCCATCAAGGATAGTTGGTGGCAAGCGTTGTTCTTTCCAGTCCAACCATCGGGAAGGGACTCGGTAGGGCGAATGACCTTCGCGCCGAGATTTTGAGCGATCAAAGCAGTTTCATCGGTTGACTCATCATCAAAAACCGTCACACGAACTCCGCTTTCAATGAGTGGGCGGACGACTGTCGCTATGTTTTCCGCCTCATCCCGAGCCGGAATCATCACCTCAAAGCATGGATTAGCGACTCCTACGGGCCGTTTCATGAGGATCCAGTTGCCCATGGAAATGCAAAGCAATCCAACGTAGAGGGAGCCAAGAATGAACACAAAAATCATAGTCTCTCGGTAAAGTGTTGTTTCGTGAAGAAAACTGAATCGGTTGACCAAGCTAATTCAATCTTGAAGAAATGCTTCGGCGGATTAACCCTCTTCGCTTGTGCTGGAACTCTCCTTTCGACTTGGATGAAAGTTGACCCAGGCTTTATTGCCCCACTCGTGACGGTTCTCATTGTTTTGTGTGGAGCATCCATAGCCGCAATTTCGATTGGAGATTCGAAACCAGTGGTGGGAGTCCTTTTCATTTGTGGTGGGGCAGAAGTCGTCGGATTGTTCACTGGTTTTCCGTTTGGACACTACGAGTATACGGATCGGTGGTGGCCAACGGTAGCACTCGGCGAATTCCACCGGTTCCCCCTGTTGATTCCGTTCGCTTGGCTTTTGGTGGTTGGGGGAGCCTATCGCTTAGCAAGACTAAAATTCGGTCCTTGGCATGCCGTGCCGGCATGTGCCTTAATTGCAACCATTATTGATATTCCCATGGAAGAGGCGATGACAAATTTGTTCGGTTACTGGAAGTGGAAGGAAGTTGGTCCGCTGTTCGGTGCTCCAGTCCAAAATTCTGTCGGTTGGTTTATTGTTTCAATGATTGCAGGATCTGTTCTTGCTTGGAAGGACAAGTCAACTAGTAATCAGTTAAGCATTGATGTGCTTAGCCTCTTTTGCATGTTCGTTGCGTTTAGTGGATTTGTTCATGGTTTTAGCTGGGCATGGGTTATTTTGGCTGCTCTTGCTTTAACAATTGGCTATCTACAGCGCCGATTGACAAAGAGTTGATCGCAATTCAACTCGATGGCACTGCGTAGTAAGTGTTTGATGTCCAAGGATGTGATCATTATTGGTGCCGGTGTCGGTGGTCTCGGGGTAGCTTTGCGCCTCGCCCATCGCGGTCATCGCGTCACAATTCTTGAGAAAAATGACTCGGTAGGTGGACGAAATCGACGTGAGCAAGTTGGTGCTTGTCACTTTGACGGTGGTCCAACCTTGCTTTTAATGCTTGATCCATTTCGAAAGCTCTTTAGCGACGTTGGCGAAGACTTTGATGTAATTGTTCCATGCACTTTATGTGATCCAAGCTATCGAGTGTTTTTTGCTGACGGAACTCAGATTGAAGGGACGACAAACCAAACCAAAATGGTCGAGAATATCCGCCTAATGAGCGGTGACAAAGATGCCGATGCATATCCGGCATTTATGCAAGAACTGAAAGATCTCTATGAAATGGTGATCCCAAACTTTGTTCGTAACGAGTTCCGTTCAGTTTTGGACTTTGCGAGCCCAAAACAACTCGGTAGGGTGCTAAGCCACCATATGCTTACTAACTTGGCCAAGCGTCTCAAAACGAAGTTCGACGATCCTCGCCTCCAGATGATGTTTAGCTTTCAGACCATGTACCTTGGCTTATCGCCATACAACGCTCCATGGCTGTACGCGACTCTTGCCTACATGGAATATGGCGAAGGAGTTTTCTACCCGAAAGGTGGTCTTGGCTCAATCTCGGACAAAATTGCCGAGTTAGCAATCAAACGGGGAGCCACCATTCGATTGAACGCGAATGTCACGAAAATCAGCGGTTCAACCGTGACTCTCGATTCGGGTGAAGTACTGTCGGCTGATGTGGTGATTGCAAACCCGGACATGCCATATACGCAGCGAGAACTGACCAAAAAGCCGACAAAGCGCAAGCTCCGATACTCATGTTCTGCCCACCTGGTTTACATGGATTATGAGGGAAAACTTGAAGGTTTTGAGCATCACAACGTCCTGTTCGGAGCCGACTTTGCCGGCAATCTTAAGGCAATTTCGGACAAGCCATCGATGCCTCAAGATCCAGCATTTTATCTTTGTAACTCCAGCAAGACCGATCCGTCTCTCGCACCCGAAGGACACAGCAACCTCTTCTTACTCATTCCGGTTCCAAACCTGGAATACAATCGGACAAGTGACCAAGTTCAGGCATTGGAGAACGAAGTTTTTGACCGCCTAGAAGCCTTAGGAAGTTTTGATCGGACCAAGATTCGTGGAATAAAGCGTCGAGGTCCGGCTGAGTGGGAAAAGGAACTGAATCTTGATCGTGGAGCCGCATTTGGTATTGGTCATGACTTGTTTCAGAGTGCGTTTATGCGGCCCGGGCTCAAGAGCAAAGACAATCCGAGCCTTTATTTTGTAGGAGCCAGTACTCTTCCTGGAAACGGATTGCCCATGGTCCTTATTTCAGCCGAATTAGTTGAGCAACGACTCATCGCTGATGGAGCAATTCCGGCATGAACCAAGAAGAAGGAATCATCGGAAAAGCGGTAGGAACCATGATTCGCCGAACCGTAAAGTCTCGGCTCCGAAACCTATATTGGAGCCCTCCAACAACCGATTTGGAGCCACCAATTATCTTCTACGTTAACCACCACGGCTGGTTGGACGGCTACCTAATGTTTCAGGCTCTCACCAAGCTTGATATTCGCTTTCTTGACTGGATAGAAGAGTTTGACGCGTTTCCTCTTTTCAGCAAGGTAGGCGGAATGCGTTTCGCCAAAGGCGATCTTATTGGTCGAGCAAAAACCGTCCGAACGACGATCAAAAAGATGAGAGGAGAAAATTATTCGCTTGTCTTGTTCCCCGAAGGAATTCTTCATCAACCACCGATCCTCCTCCCTTTTGGGCGGTCACTTGAAGTTGTAGCGAAAAAGGTAACCGGCTTGAAACTAGTACCTGTTGCAATTTACTACGAACTTTCAATGCACGAGCGGCCAGAAGCTTGGGTTGGTTTTGGCGAGCCTCATCACTTTGAGTCAATGACTCATTGCGAAAATATATTGCGACAGCAACTAGAATCCCTGAGAGCATCTGTAGGAAACCAAGACAGCTTTGAAGTGCTTACAAAAGGAACTCCTAGCGTTAATGAACGTATGAGTATGAAGAGGTTTCGGAAGCAATGAAAGCCAAGTTCTCAACTGCATCTGATATTGAACAGTGTCGACGGATTCACAAGAAATTCGGCACAACCTACTATTACTCGACGCTTCGATTTCCGAAGCACATTCAATGGAAAGTTCACGCGATCTACGCTTTTGTTCGAGTTCCCGACGAATGGGTCGACAATCCCGGAGAGATGGATTGCGATCAGCGACTTTTACTGCTCAAGGACTGGAGAGATCAACTCACGCGAGGAATTAACGGAAAGTGCCCAAAACATTTTGCGATGCGTGCCTTTTGTGATGCAGTGGTAGAAAGTCGAATACCACTTGACGAGGCATTTCTTTTCCTTGATGCGATGGAAATGGATGTCTCGAAAAGCCGCTACCAAACCTATGATGAACTTGAGCTCTATATGCGAGGCAGCGCCAGTGCCATTGGCGTCATGATGTGTTACGCGATGTGCGCAAGAACCGACGATGACACTATTGGCCGGGCAAAAGCCCTTGGCGAAGCAATGCAGTTGACCAATTTCCTGCGAGACATCAGCGAAGATTTTGACCGAGGAAGAATCTATCTTCCGGTCGAAGATATGAAGAGATTTGGCGTATCTGAATCCGATTTACGGTCAAAAGTGGTGACTAGCCAGTTTAGGGATCTTATGAAGTTCGAGATTGAGCGAGCTCGGAAGCTTTACTTGGATTCAGATTATGGCATCTACAAACTTCCGCCGAAAATGCGTAAAGCAGTTCTGCTGTCTCGCCTGTTGTATAGCCAAATCCTCGATAGAATTGAAG
>JAYVHY010000116.1:0-11155 GCA_043770615.1 Armatimonadota bacterium
TCAATTCAATGTAAGAGACGGCGAATCCTGCTTCCTCGAGCACGAATTTGAATTTCTGCACGCTCGGGTAGGTCACTGGTTTTTTTCCGGTCCAATCAAAGCCGAACTTTGCGAGAGTTGCTCGAATAGCAGTATTGATGGCGGCAACATTTCCATGCCCACCGAACTCACCAACAAATTGGCCTCCAGGCTTGATTGCCGCATAGACTTTTGAGGCCAGAAGGGGATGATTCGGTATCCAGTGCAGGGTTGCGTTGGTAAAGACTGAATCGAATTCTGCGATGTAAGTTATTTCCAACGCATCCATGACATGCGCATCCAATCCTTTTTCTCGTGCCGAATCGATCATGCTCTTGGATGAATCAATTCCCGTAACACTTGCTCCTTTTTCAGCTAGCTGGATAGTCAAGCGCCCGTCTCCACAACCAAGATCGAGAACTCTTTGCCCTCTGATATCGCCAAGTAGCTCAGCGATAGCGGATCCATAGTTAGAAACAAATGCGGCGTTTTTAACGTATCGATCCGCATTCCAGTCATTTGAAGCCATGAATTCAAGTATGTCCTATCTAGAAATCTGCGAAACGTCCTAGTATATGAACTTGGTAATGGAATTATCGTCAAACATGAATTGACCGCTTTTGAAGCTAAGAAGAGTTAACCGTCATGCTATCTGAGAAAAATTGTCAGGTTTCGGATATGAATTGCGTCCACGAAGATGGAAATAGATTTGTACAGGCGATGGAAACAACTGATAGGGGTGGGTTATGCCGATAACAACAGCAACAAGA
Source organism: Armatimonadota bacterium (assembly GCA_043770615.1). Lineage (GTDB taxonomy): Bacteria > Armatimonadota > Fimbriimonadia > Fimbriimonadales > Fimbriimonadaceae > Fimbriimonas. The sequence goes on from JAYVHY010000116.1 coordinate 789, forward strand.
GTGGACGCTTCGCAGCGTTCAGTAAGATTAACAAAGCGTGAGATCGAAGTTCTTAGTTTGATTGCACAAGGTCACAGCAGCAAGGAAGCCGCTGACGTACTTTATGTTTCAAAACGAACTGTAGATTTTCATCTCGCCAATATATACGACAAACTACAAGTCAGTAATCGAGTTCAAGCGTTCCGCGCCGCAACACGATTAGGTCTGATTCCGTTCGAGCCATCATTTGGCCACGTTCGCGGCGAAGGCTAAATCCCGCTGGGATTCGGTTGCTTGTAATGGGCCACTCAATGATGAGTGGCTTTTTTCTGTTTGGAGCTTCTCGGTTTTGTCATACTTGAGGATATGTCTGAGCTCAAGTATGTTTCTGGCTCGCAAGTGAAACTGGTTCGAAAGCCGGACTCCTTGTTTCTTGATTGCCATATCGGGGAAGAAGTTCATTCGAACGTGCATTTGGTTCGAGCTTTTCCGCTGAGCAAACCTTTTGAGATGATTTCGATTCGAGATTCTGAAAACAAGGAATTTGGAATTATTGAAGCCATCGAATCGTTGGAACCTGAATCCAAGCAACTGGCGGAAGCGGAATTGGATCGGCGCTACTTTACTCCGCAAATCACCAAGATCAACTCTCTCAAGCATGAAGCCAGCATGTGGAAGTTTGATGTGGAAACAACCCGCGGTCACTCCGATTTCTTTGTTCGTAACTGGCGCGACAACGCTCACGAGCTAACTTCGGGTCGTTGGCAGATAACGAGTGTTGATGGCGGACGATATGAGATTCTGAATTTGGATGATCTAGATGACCGGAGTCAGATCCTCATTGAGCAGCTTCTATAATTGGCTATTTCAGGCGGTATATCCGACAAAGTGTCCTGTATGTCGGCGAGTTACTGAAGTAGCTCCGTGCCTTCGATGTGCGCAATCGCTGAGAAGGGAAGAGCTAATTTATCAGTTACCTCTGCCCATCGTTGATGAAGTCCGGGCTTTTTATAGCTACGAAAATTCTGCAGCTGAATTAGTGAAGGCTCTGAAGTATCGCCGAGAGACTTCGTTGGTTAAATTCATGGCGGGCGAGATGCACGATCTATTTGTAGATTGGGCTCCGGAAGTTGATCTTATTGCACCGGTGCCAATCCATCGGTCCAGGTTAAGTTGGCGTGGATTTAATCAGGCTGAATCGCTCTGCGAACGTTTGCCAAAGCATCTTGTAGGACAGGACCTTGTTCGAATCAAGCGAACGTCACCGCAAGTTAAGCTTTCGCCAGAGCAGCGGTCGGCTAATTTGGTTGGAGCGTTCAAATGCCCTACCGACATTGAGGGAAAGCGGGTGTTGCTGGTGGATGATGTCTTTACGACGGGAGCAACTGCCGCGGAGTGTGCCAGGGCTCTGAAAGCCGCGGGAGCTAATTGGGTAGGAGTCTTGGTGTTTGCCGTTCGTCGTCGGTAGCTCGGTGTGTACTCCCCCGGTTCACTCGTTCCTCCCTCACCGTTTGGCTGCTCCGAAGCTACTCTTCATAAAAAGGGCCATGTTTGGCTTGTCGGGGTTTTGGGGTTTGTAGTGCGAAGGCGTAAGATTAGTAAGCAGTTGGGAGCAAAGGCAAATGGATTCTTTACGTTTATAATCATGATCCGGACACCCTATTGTGCTTCGTTCATCCCTTTCGATTCGCCAGTTATGAATGAGAGCGATGTTTGTAATAACTGGCGAGCCACTTTCCCTATCTAGGGAAAGACTTTGGGCCATTTTTGACTTGAAGTTCTGGTGCTTGCAGTTAGAATGCGATAGGCAAAGAAATTAGCGAATTCTATGTCGAGCTGCCGGGGAAGATTGAGATGAAGAAGCAAGAAATCACGATCTCCATATGACTAGCGTTGGGAGCATTTGGCGATCCATGTTTGCCTCAGAAAAGGTACAACAATTCCAATGACCAAGATTATTAACATCGCCTTGATTGCTTATGGCGTGATGTGCATTGTAATGGGTGTTCAAGCCGCATTCTTTCCTCATGAAGGTGCAAAAGCTTCAATGGTTTCGTTGTACGCTGCGGGCGGACTGGGGCTCTTGATGATAGCTTCCGTTTATATCTGGACGAAAAGCCCACGAGCGGGAAGGATTATGGCAGTTGTTCTTGCCCTCCTCTCGCTTGGTCGATTCATGCCAAAGTTCATTAAGGAGCAGCAGATTTATCCGGCGGGAATCACGGTCATCGCTTCGATTATTGTTATTGGATTGTTAGTTGCGGGGCACATGCAAGGGATGAAAGAGCGAAAAGCAGGGACGGGAGCTTAGCGCATGTTCGCAGTAGGTATAACCTTCGCGTTATTAGCCGGTCTTCAAGGCGACGGCAAGTCGGCAATGCCGTCGCCATGGAAAGAACCCGGCTACATGAAATTTGTGTGGATTCAATCACCGAACTTTGACAACCGTCCCGACGGTTACATCGTGGATACGGTGGTTATTCACTCAACAGTTATTCCGACCCTTGAAAAAACGACCGAAGCGTTTCAAAGACCCGCTAGTAAGGTTAGTGCTCATTATTCTATTGGCAAAGACGGTTCAATTGTTCAGAACGTCAGTACTTTTGATCGGGCTTGGCAAGCGGGTGTGAGTACCGATCACTTTGGTCGAAGCAACGTCAATCATTTTTCGGTTGGGATTGAACTTGTGAACCTTAATGACAGCAAGGACCCCTATCCTCAGGCTCAGCTTGATGCGCTCCATGCGATTTTAGTGGTTCTTAAACGTCGTTTTCCGATTAAGCAATTGACGAGCCATGAATACATCGCCAAACCCTATGGTCGGAAGAGTGATCCAACGATTTTTCCTTGGGATAAATTGAAGGACCTAGGACTTCCGATGTATTATGGTAAGCCCGAAAACGAAAAGTAGGAACAAATTTGTCATATGAGGCATAGTAATAATCATGATATTGTCGCTAATATTTGCAACTCAAATTGTACGGGCAGACGGAATCTCAACTGTCAGCCCTCGCCGACCCGATAAAGTAGTTTTAACCGAGGCTGAATGGAAAAGCAGGCTCACGAAAGAGCAGTATGATATCCTTCGAGCCAAGGGCACCGAGCCCGCTTTTTGTGGCGTAAACCTTAATCAGAAAGGTGGCGGCACTTACGCTTGTATTGGTTGTGGGCTCAAACTTTTTGAAGCCAGCACAAAGTTCGAGTCTGGCACTGGATGGCCGTCATTCTATCGTCCGATTGATACGAAGAATATTTGGTTTTTGGTAGATCGCTCGTTTGGAAGCGTCAGGACCGAAGTTCTTTGCGCCCGATGTGACGGTCACCTCGGACACGTTTTTGACGATGGTCCCCCGCCGACCGGTCTCCGCTACTGCATGAACGGGAAGGTTCTCAAGTTCACTCCAAAACCTAAATAGGTTCGGCTGAACTTGAGAACAAGCCTAATTTCTAGATCAGTCCGTACAGGGTTTTGATTTCGTTGGTCGTCAACCGGAAGTCTGCCCAAGGACTGTAGAACTTGATTGGATCGGTGCTTTCAAATCCGGTTTCTCGTCTTGGGTCATCAGAATAGCCGTTCACCCAATAGATTCGACCTAGGTTAGACATTTGACCCTGGGTTGAGCGGTTATAGAGTTCATCTCTGATCGCAGCGTAGATGCTTTGTCTCGATGGTGGAAGCGGGGCATACACTACTTGACCATTGATAATCGCCTTTGAACTTCTTTGAAGTGCATCGAATCGAATTTGGTCAGTGGTTTTTTGGACTCCGTTTACGGAGAACTCGTAGTTACTTGGGTCGAGAATTTGACTGTTCAATTCGCCATACGTTAGATAGCATTCGGTTAAATCAACGACACTTTGGCTGCCGGGCATTGCCAATCGACCAAAGCCCTTAAGAGCAAGTGCCACTTCATCCGCCCATCGTTTTGCGTATTCCGCAGCGGTTTCCCATCGACCATTAAGCCCGTTGCCAGTGCTTACGTCTGGCCAGAATACTCGTTGCTGGTCGTTGGCCCGAATCCATTGCAAAATTGGTGATCGGAAATGAAAAGACCTTCGTGTGCACTGTGCGGCCCACCCAAAGTTGTTGGTCGGTCCGTACATCTCATCGTAGTAGGAGAAAACTTCGGTAAGACCAGGTACGGTTGCGCCAGGCCACTGAATGTTCTTCAATTGGCCATAGAGGGTGTAGTTCACGAATGCTTGCCCTTTGGCTTCGGTGAGGAACGAAAAAGCGGGAAGTACAAGTGGGTTTGTCCAACTGGTGCCACCGGCGAGATACTTCGTCGAATTTGAGTCTGGCCTCCATGTAAGTCCGTTAGTGGTATCTTGCATGACTTGGCCCATGCCAGCCCAGGATCCTGGGTTGCCTGAGTCCGATGCCCCAGGGTGAGCCGCCCCCACTTCGTTACCCAGTTGGAATGCTATTCTCGAAACAATGTTTGAGTTTATTCTTGTTGGGTAAATGTTTCTAGCTTGAGCTACCGAGTAGTTGTTGACCGAAGTTACAAAGCTTTGAACATGAGACTTTAGGGCAGGTCGATTGGCGACGACAGGAAGGAACCAGTTCCTGGTCTTTGGATAGTCGTACCAGCCGTCATTTTCGGAGTATCGGCTCGGAATTCCTGGCGACATAACCCAAAGGAGGTTTAAGCCATTGAGAGTTGAGGACAAGTTTGGGTAGAGGACCTTGTTGGTTATTGCCCCAAGGAAGCGATCGCTATCATTTACTGGTGCAGTTGGACTTTGATAGTGTTCCCAAAGATTTACTGCGGATCGAACCCAAGCTCCTCGGGGAAGGATTGCCAAAGTAGCGTAGGCGTCTTGCCACGGCTTACAGTTTGGATCGCTGTACGGTCTTGCCGGACCGTCCTGCATGTATATCGCGCTGCCGTCTGGCTGAGGGACTCTGGCGAAATTTTGGATGACCGACTTGTTTGGAAATTCAACTTGGAGTCCAAAGTGATCTTTGGTCCAAGTTTGGACTGCCGTTGATGATTGTCCGAGCCCAATCGTCGGCAAAGAAATCAATAAAAATGAAAATTTGCGCATTACCCAAAAATATACACCGGTTTTGTGTGCCGCCTCTTGCTAAATACTCTAGGTTTTTGAATATAGAAACCTAGAGTGCTCGAAAATTTGCCTTGAATTCGGAGAAAAACAAGGAAAATTGCCTGGTGTCTGGCCTCGTAATTTGCCGATAACTCAACTGTAATAGTTCGGCACTACATTAGTTTTGCCGGCAATTGGAGACTATCAAATGCCATTGTTCGCGTATAAAGCAATCGACACTGCCTCAGGCAGAGTAGTTCAGTCCACTATGGAAGGTGAATCTGAGCAAAGCGTAGCCGCTAAGTTACGTGAGCAAGCCTTGCACATTGCTGAAATCAAGCCAATGAAGGAAGGTAAGAAGGCTGGGCGAGGCAAAGCTAAGATCAAACCGAAGTCCCTCGTTGTCTTTTCAAGACAATTTGCGACCATGATTGACGCGGGTATTCCAATTCTCCGGTGCCTCGATATCTTACAAGGTCAATGCAAAGATCCAGCTTTGAAGTCCACGGTTGAAGTCATCACGGTTGACGTGAAGGGCGGTATGACCCTAACCGAAGCGATGGCAAAGCACCCCGACGTTTTTAATCGACTCTACGTAAACATGATCAAGGCTGCTGAACTCGGCGGTATTTTGGACCTGATTCTTGATCGTCTCTCCCAGTTCTTGGAGTACGAAGCAGAAGTAAAAGGAAAGATTAAAGCCGCGATGACCTATCCAATTTTGGTTTTGGTTTTCTCCCAAATCATGCTCTTTGCGTTGTTCACTTTCGTACTTCCGAAGTTTAAAGACATTTTCACTGGCATGAACGCCGAAATGCCGACCATCACCAAATTCCTTTTTGGCATTGGTGACTTTATGCAGGCGTACTGGTGGGCAATCATCCTTATGGGCGTTGGCGGATTTATTGGATTTAAGCAATGGATCAAGACGCCGGCTGGCCGCTACCGCTGGGACTTTATCAAACTTCGAATTCCGGTCGTGGGTGACTTGGCGGTCAAGATGAGTGTCGCTCGATTCTCGCGAACTTTTGGAACGTTGATCAACTCGGGTGTCCCTATGATGCGAAGTCTCGAAATTGTTGGCGAAACTCTCGGCAACCTCGTGCTTAGCCAAGCGATTGACACGACGAGAAACAGTATTAAAGAAGGAAACAAGTTGTCGGTGCCCTTGGCCGCATCTGGACTCTTCCCAACTATGGTTACAACGATGATCGACGTTGGTGAAGAATCAGGTCGACTACCGGAAATGCTCGTCAAAGTTGGCGAGTTCTACGACCAAGAAGTCGAGCAAACCGTAAAAGGCTTGACCTCAATGATTGAACCGCTTTTGATCATCTTCTTGGGTTGCGTCGTAGGCTTCATCGCCATCTCGATCATGGTTCCGATGTTCAGCATCGTCAACAACATCAAGTAATTGGCAAAGACTTTAGTAAATTGGGGCACAGGATGTGCCCCGGGAAATTGGATTTAGGGAATGAGTACACAACCGCAACAAAATATGAGCTTCGAGTCGGAGACATTAGTTCTTCGATACCTTGAAGACCCACGACCTGAGTTAAAGGACATGATTATGGTGACCTATTCTGGATTGGTCGAAAGAACTGCCAGAAAGTTTTCAGGGATCGATGCTTTTGAGGATCTTGTTCAGGTTGGATATATTGGCTTGCTGAATGCCCTTGCAAAATATGATGCTACAGCTGGAGTCAGGTTTAACACTTACGCAACATATTTGGTAGCGGGTGAAATCAAACACTTTTTGAGAGACAAGTCTCAAACGATTCGACAGCCGGCTTGGCTCCAAGAACTAAGACACCGAGTCAATAAAGCGGCTGCTGGACTGCAGACTGAACTTGGTCGAGTTCCAACTGAGCGAGAGATTGCGGATACCTTAGGTGTTAGCGAAAGCTCCGTACACGAGGTAATTGTCACTCAAGACCTATTACGGGTTGGATCGTTAGACAGCATGAATGATGCTGAAGACGATGGAGAGAGCGAAATTGACAAGATTGATGCAGCTTCGTTTTCGCCCGAGCAATTATCGGTCGAAGACCGAGTGGTTCTTGAAGACGCAATGTCGCAGCTTCGAGATCTTGAGAAAGAAGTTCTTTCGATGTTCCACTTTGATGCTCTTAGTCAGACGGAGATTGCGGCCAAACTGCACATTTCATGCAATTACGTTTCGCATATCCTCCGACAAAGCCTTTCGAAGTTAAGAAAAATCCTGACTTCCGAAGAACGAAAGGACAGAATACTTCGCACTGCGGATGTTATCTCCGAGAACGATATTATCGACCAAAATAGTGGCGCATATACGGAAGCCTACTTCCGGAGCCGACTTGAGGAAGAACTACATAGGGCATCATTTGACAACACGATTGTTGCGGTGGTGATTGTCAAGTTCACGGGCCTTGAAGGTTTGCGTCAATTCTACGGTGAACAGTCGATTCTCGATTTCTTGGCTGATGCTGCCGACTTCTTCAAGGAAAATACAAGAAGACTCGACGTAGTTGCTCGCTATGGAGACCATGGCTTTGCTATTATTCTGCCGAGTGGCGGCAAAAACGTACAGCTAGTTAAGGAAAGGCTTTTTGCCAGCTTGCAGGATTGGGTCTCCGGACGATATGGATCAACCGGAGCAGTACAGATTCTGGTTGGTAACTCGGTTAGTCCCGAACACGGCAAGACTAGTTTGGAAGTCATCACTCAAGCTCAAAATAGTTTGAGTGTTCCTGAGAATAGAGCAGCTTAGTTTGCGGCAGTGGCCACGGCGGTCCAGCGAACTGGTTCATAGAGCCAGGCTGCTGTCCGAGATTCCTTTGTCCAAATCAGAACGTAGTTGTTCACCGAGGATACATAGGCGTTTGCAGAGTGGCTTACTTGACCTCCAGTTCGAAGGTTTTTGATGATCGTGCTGTCCTTGGTTCGAAGGACGGCCAATGGGCTACCATCGGTAAGTTCTACCGATTTAGACCGAGTCTCAAAAAGGTTTTTTCGGTTTCCACTCGCCAGCTCTATTTGCCCAACAATATAAGTTCCGTAGCTGGTTGATTCGAGGAAGTATCCCCCTCGGAAATATGACACAAGATTTGAACCTAATGGGTTGAATTCAAAGGTACTTTGTGCCTCATCATATGAGCTCAGCCCCCACGTATCGCCTTGCCGCGTAACGATTGATAGTTGGTCCTTTACAATGAAAAGCTTTTCGTCGATAGGTTTGTACGATGAACTGAATCCCTTAAAGTTCCCGAGGAACTTTGGCTTTGGATTGGCCTCAGCGAGGTCAACCATAACCAGGGCTTCGAGCCAGGTATTCCCGTCTCGGGCAGTCCAGCGTGGTACGAAGTAACACTTTGTACCTAGACGAGTGGAGCCGCTAAGGGAATCAGAATCCTTAGTACGCTTCTTTGACTTGAAAAGGCTGAGGTTATTGACGATTTCGTCATGAGCGAATGCGCGTGGGGAGACCGAAATTTCACCCAGTTTCGTACTCATCACTTTTGCACCATCTCGGACAGTTAAGCCTCGATCATCCCAAACTGCCCACCGATTGTCTCTCCTATAGGCTACGTGGTCGACGGCTTTTTCGCGAGAAGGGTCTTCGTCAGCATTTATTGAATCTACTTTGCCACCGATTGTGACGTTAATTTTATTGCCGACAAGTTGTAGCGACGGTAGCTGGGGTGTTTGCGTCTGTAATATTGCACTAAAAATGAAAGTGGGGAACATGATTTGTTAGCCTGGTATGGAATGTAAGGATTGCCACCGATTCGATGCTGACGCAAAGCGTTGCAGGGACGGAAAAGTAAACCCACATAATTGGGAGACGGCTGTGAGTGTCAGTCAGATTCTCGGAATTAGAACAATTTGCATGTTTAATGACCATCGGGAACGTTTGATTCAAGCTCGAAGTCCAGTTAAGCCTCCGAAAAAGGCCTAGTTTGCCTTACTTCATGGTTTCATGGAGAAAGGATTCAATGTGCTCGAGAATTGTCGCCTTATTGATGACCGCCTTCAAGTCTATGCCATGCCCGCCATCATGTTCGAGAAAACGAACGGGCACTTGAACCATTTTTGCTCGATTTTGAATGGCTCTTGCCAATGTTATGGAAACTACTTTGTCGCTAACCCCGTGAACAATTAGGAGTGGAGCATCGCCGCGTTTAATGTCAGATTCTTTGCCATACATTCCACCCCAAAGATCAACGACCGACTTGATTGCTAGACGTCGAGAGTAGGTTGCGTACAGGGCGGTTATTGCACCAGCAGACGAACCGCCGATCGAGATTTTGAGTGGATTTCCACCGTAAGTTTTGGCGTTCTCGGTTACCCACTTATAGGCAGCGCCGGCATCGCTAACGGCGGCATTGATCGCATCCTGCTTTGTTCCACCGACATCGGATTGAAGCCGATAGTTGATGTCAAAGCAAGTAAATCCTCGACCCGAAAGATATCGACAGATTTCACCGGTATTGCCTCCCTTGTTTCCACCCGTAAATCCACCGCCATGAATGGCGATGAAAACTTTGCCGTTTGGAATCGGCGGACGGTAAGCGTCCAGCATCAACGGTTTATTTCCGACCGTCGCATAAACGATATCGTTGTCGACGTGCTGAGCCAAGATGCAAGAAAGTAGGGCAATCACAAGACATAAGACGCTTAAAAGTCGTTAATGGTTCTTGCAATCGCCCAAGTTGTGTTCTAGCTCATTTTCAAGCCGAGTTCGGCCCATTGCTGGGCGTCTATTGGACTTGGAGCATTCATGAGGGGATCATGACCAGGACCGGTTTTTGGAAAGGCCATAACTTCTCGGATGTTTTCCGTGTCGGTTAGGAGCATTACCAAGCGGTCAATTCCCCAAGCAATGCCTCCGTGGGGAGGAGCCCCATAGGAGAACGCTTCGAGTAAGTGTCCAAACCGTTCTTGCTGGGTTTTGTCAGAAATGCTTAAAAGCGTAAAGATTTGCGCTTGAATATCGGGTCGGTTGATTCGGATACTTCCGCCGCCAGCTTCGCTACCATTGCATACCAAGTCGTACGCCTGTGACCGGACTTTGCCTGGTTCAGTTTCGAGTAGGTGCAAATCCTCAACCTTTGGCATCGTAAACGGATGGTGGGTTGACGACCATCGCTGACCGTCAGCATCCCACTCGAAGAGAGGGAAGTCGAGCACCCACATATAGGCAAGCTTTTTCGGGTCTCGGAGTCCACATCGGTCGCCAATTTCGAGTCTCAGCCGATACAGAATGTTGTTTCCCGTTTCGTAGCCATCGGCGATGAAGCATAGGAGGTCACCGGCTTCAGCGTTGGCAACTTCCACAACTGCCTTGAGTTGGTCAA
>JAYVHY010000117.1:0-11120 GCA_043770615.1 Armatimonadota bacterium
AAATTGTCGAATTGGCTCTAGTAGGCGGAATCGAAGCGGAGTGACGTCATCATCGAGCCAAATTAGGGCCGAGTCGAGCAAGCGTTCCAGCACTTCATCTACTTCAGAACCAACCATTCGTCGAGCAATGGATCGAGTCACTCCACCCGGGAAAAAGGAAATATTCAGGAGAGTAGTGGCATCTTCTACCGAGAGAGATGAAATTGTGAGTCGTAGCATCCGATTCAAGTCTCTATGTCGTTGCTCAAGATCGGGAAGATCCGCTCTTAGTAGAGTCGTTGATTGCTTTAATTCTTCGATCAGCTCTTGAGGTTCAAGGAGCCGCAACCGAGCGGCGGCAAGACGCAATGTAAGAGGAATACCGCCACACATTTCGGCAATTTCTCCATAAAGCTTGGCCTGATGCGCATCGGCTCGTTTCGATCCCGTTAACTCGGCGAGCATCGGTGTGGCCTCGTTACCTTTCTCAAGTGGAGCTACTCTGGCCACGTGCTCACCGGCTACCTTCATTGGTTTGCGTGAAGTCACGACCAATCGTAAATCTGATACCGAAGACAGCAACGAAGCAACAAACCGACCAGGGTCCGAAATATGCTCTAGGTTATCGAGCACAAGAACGCACGCCTTATCTTGCAAGAGGCGCTTGATGGAGGTTAGTGGCTCTGGATCGTTATTCCCCGGCATGAGAACTTGAAGGAGGTGAGTGGCGGGCGAATCATCCGACGGACATTCGACAAAACTAACAAAACCCTGATAGACCTCAATACCCTTCAATGCCTCGATCGCCAACCTCGTTTTACCAATTCCGCCAGTACCGACCAAACTTATAAGTCTTGTCTCAGGGTTATTACGGACTATTTCTCTGAGTTCAGCAATTAGCTGATTGCGACCAAAAAACTGGTCAATCGGATGAGGCGCCTGAGGCAAATCCATCAATTGAAGCTTGTCGGGTTCAAGTGATCTTTCAGAAGTTTCTTCTTTGTTTTGTGCACTAGGCTCGGCTGCATCAGGAGCACTAGAAAATCGACGAAACTCTCCTAATGCATCGGATAGGCTGCCGAGCGCACTATGAGCCTTCATAGTCAGGTCCCGTAATGCCTCGTCTTTTGGCGCGATCGTTTTGGCCGCTTGCAAAACCTGAATGGCAAGATTTGGTTCGTTTTGTTCGAGCAAATCAGTCGCGGACGAGACCGCCGCTCGTATCCGAAGTTGGTCAACTTCGTCTCGCTTGACGGTCACCCAAGCATCGTCCCAGCCCGGTAAAAATGGTTCGGTTAGAATTGACAAGAGATCAGACGTAGTCAAAGATTCTGGATGAGATAATCGCTCGATATCATTTTCTACCAAGGCTCGATCAATGGCGATCTGGTCAGCAGTTGATCCAATTAGTTCATCATTGTCACCCAGTCCTCTCCGTAAGCGGCTTAGTTCTTGACGCAAACGCAGGCGAGTTGAATCAATAAAATCGTCTGGCCACAGGGCATCGGCAACTTCATCGCGACGCATGGTGCCGGTTCTAGACAATCCCAAGAGAACCAATAGCTTGGAGGAGCGTTTGGTTTCAAAAGTGATGTAGTTTTTATGATCAGAATAAAGACCGACTGTTCCAAACAAAGATAGTCTCCAAGTTGGTCTCACCTGAAAATTTTAGCATGGAGAGGACTAGAATTGACGAAAAGACCAATGGCGAAATTGCCCAATCGGGGAAGAATAAATGTTCAATCCTAACCTATCCGTTGAGGATCGAGAGCAGTTCGTCGACCGAAACGGACCTTTCTGGCAAAGCGATATCCATCCCTCGTTCGAGTTCATCCAAGTACGAGGCTTCCATGATCGGTATATCTACTTTGTTCGCATCGCGAAATGCCAAGGCATCGCTCAACAAATCCTTTGCTTCATCAGCAAGCCCTTGCTTCCACCGAATTTCAGCCTTGCAGGCCACCGCCATAACGGCAACTCGAAACAATCGATGAGTAACAGAGGGAGCCATTTCACGAATCGTTTGTTCTGCCTCGGATAGCCGGTCTTGCCCAATGAGAGACCTAGCTAAAGAAACTTTGATTTCTACTTCATGAAGGCGGTTGTCATTGAAAGAAATTACTCTCAATCCATGACGAACATACTCTTCCGCATTGAGAAAGTGATTGTCCATGAGAGCAACACGAGCTTCGGCCCGGAGGAAAACCGACCAATATCCGAGATCATCCAAGATTTCGACAAGGGGGCGCAACTCAGCGACTCGCTCTCTTACTTGATCAAATCTATTAGCGGCATAATCGATCGTCAAGAGCGATAGTCCCGCCGTTATTTGGATTCCAAGACCTCCTACGTCTTTGCTGACCTGATATCCATATTCGAGATCTTCAGCCGCTGCTTCCCATTCTTTTCTATTAGAAAGGACCGCCCCTCGCCAGACTCTCAGAATTGGCAAAAACTTGGGTGCATTTTTCGCGGCAAGACCCACTATTTCCGAATATGTACTGCTAATATCGTCCCATTCTCGCTTATGCCTTTCGTTCTCATTAACTGCGGCCAAAGCAACGCAAGAATTTGCGGGATCATTGGCCAGATCGAACAATTCTTTGCTTTCTCGAGCCAAACTTGCCGCTTCATCCAGTTTTCCTTCGGTTGCCCGGCACCACGACTCGCAAAGTCGAATGCTTGCCATTAAACTTGCATCTTTCGAAGGCAATTCTGCTAGCCGAGACGAGAATTCATCTAGCTCTTTGATACGACCTAGCGACAACTCAAATTGCCACAGCATTTCATAAAGGTATTGGGCAATTGGAAGGTCGAACTCGGTCGCTAAGTTTAGTGCTTGCCGAAAGTTTTCACACTCTCGTCGATAGAGGGGGACTTGGGAATCGCTGGATACGTCCCAAGTATCTCTAAATGGCTCGGCAATCTCTGCCATCTGAACCACAAAATTCCGCTTTGCTTCATCTAAAGTGGCTTTATTCGAATCTTGCTGAACGAACTGACGGATAGGTTCTAGTAGACGAAACCGGAGTGGGCTCACATCATCGTCAAGCCAAACTAAAGCTGAATCGAGAAGCCGCTCGAGAACACTGTCGACATCACTTCCGATCATTTGTCGAACAACTGCTCTCGTAACCCCTCCTGGAAAGCATGAGATATCAAGAAGAGTTCTCGAATCTTCGCTCGAAAGCGACGAAACCGCTACCCTTAACATCCTATTTAAGTCTCGGTGCCGCTCTTGGAGATCAGGAAGATTTGCTCGAAAGGTCGTCGTTGTTTCTTTCAGTTCTTGAATCAGCTCTTCGGGTTCAAGGAGCTGTAATCGTGCCGCAGCCAGTCGCAATGTTAGTGGGATTCCACCGCACAAGTCAAGTATTTCTTCGTACCGAGCAGCTTGAGTAGCGTCAGCTCGCTTAGATCGAGTTAAGTCCGCAAGCATTGGCGTTGCCTCACTCCTTTTATCGAGGGGACTGATATTAAACACAAGCTCTCCGGCGACTCTCATGGGCCGATGAGAAGTCACGATCAAACGTAGGTCGGAAACTGTGGCAAGTAGGGATGCCACAAAAGTACCGGGGTCAGAAAGGTGTTCCAAATTATCGAGCACTAAGACACAATTTCGTCCTTGCAAGAGCCTCTTTATCGCTTCTAGTGGATCAGGTGTGTTGTTTCCTCGAAAAAGGCTTTGTAACAAATAGGCTTCGGGAGAGTTGTCGGCCGGGCACTCGACAAAACTGATGAAGCCCAGGTTCAAGTTGAGGCCATTTAATGCTTCAACTGCAAGTCGAGTCTTTCCTATTCCGCCGGTCCCGACTAGGCTAGTCAGCCTTGCTGCGGATCGGTCTTGGATCCTGTCCTGGAGTTCCCGACAGATTTCTTTGCGACCAAAGAATTGGTCAATCGGATGAGGAGGCTGCGGTAACTCAAGTACTTGCGCATTACTTGTACTTTCAGTTTTTCCTCGGTCATCGATTATCTCTGGTTTCGAATCCACGGATTGGCGTTGGAACCGTCGAAACTCCCCAAGAGCATCGGATAGGCTCCCCTGAGCGTTGTGGGCCTTCATGATCAAGTCCCTTATTTCTTCATTCGCTGGTGAGACACCGTTAGCCGCTTGCAGGACTTGAATAGCAAGTTCAGCTTCGTTGTTTTCGAGTAGATCTGTCGCCGTAGCGATCGCGGCACGAATACGCAGTTGATCTGCTTCGCTCCTCTTTGCAATGACCCATGAATCATCCCAGTCTGGCAAAAAGGTTCCAGTCAAAATTTGAATGAGTTCGGTTGCTGGTACCGAACCAGGCTTGGATATACGATCAAGATCGCTTTCAATCCTCGTGCGATCAATCGAAACGAAATCGCTAGATGTTTCGAGTAGTTCACCATGACTACCCAATCCTCTTCGAAGGCGACTCAATTCCTGACGCAAACGCAGTCGAGTTGAATCGATAAAGTCTTCAGGCCAAAGGAGATCAGCAAGTTCATCTCGCCTCATTTTGCCGGCCCGAGATAAGCAAAGAAGTACCAAAAGCTTTGCTGCTCGCTTTGTTTCAAATACCGTGTAACTTTCGAGATCCGAGTGAAGACCAACCGTTCCAAACAAAGAAAGTCTCCAAGTTGGTTTCACCTAGAGATTTTAGCATGGCGAGACCTAACTGCTCGCGCCCTTTTGCATTGCCATCGATACGAAGATCATCAGCTTTGACCACAAGGCTTCGAGTTCGTCTCGTTCATCAGGCTTTGCATATTGTGCAACAAGTTCGAGGAACGCTATTTCAACGTAAGAGTACAACTCCGGGGTCGCTCCATAATTCACATGTCGCCTTCCAAGAGTCATAAGGATGCCTTCCGCTTTGTCCGATTGCTCAAGTGTGTCAAGCAGGACGGCAAGGGTATCGACTAACTTGTCTTGCTGTGACTGCATGTCGGATTTAAAGTAGGCTCTGACTTCCGGATGCTTTTCAAACAGCCGGGCGTAAAATGCCTGAGAAAGTTCCTCGCTAACGGGTATGAATTCAAAAAATGACGACCGCAGACGATTTATTTCTTCCGGGGTTAAACATAGGTTTGACATAACTTTAGTTCCAAAAGTTTTGAAGCAACCTCACAACTGGACTATTAAGTCGCATAGTTCCACTTCAATACCCATACCAGTTTCCTCAGTTGCCGTGACAAGGCAATGGGAAAAGCGTGACAAATGCGTTACAAATTGCGAAAGCACCGCATTTGATCCAAAATCACAGCGACCCAACTCGGATTTTCTTATTTCGGCGGAATTTTCGCGATTACCGTTCCGCCTTTCCCAGTCGGCAAAGTTATGCTCTGAATGGTCCAGAAGTCTGTTTTATTGTCACCGTCGGTTACGGTGCAACTGTAGTCACCCCAAGACACTCCATCGGTGGCTCCTTTCCCCTCTCCAAGACTGACAATCTCGCGGGTAAACCCTTTTGGATCGGTGGATCGGTGAAGGGCACATCGCGGGCTGATGAACATGTTTGGTCCGGTTTCTTGAAACCCAATCAAAACGTCCCAGTTTTTGTTAACTGCCATCGTTGTTTGGATATAGCTACTCGTGGGACTAGCGATTATTCCGGATTGGACGGTGGTGCCGTCAAGCTTGAATTGATGCCATTGGATTCCTGCTCGTCCATCAAGATTTACTGCGTGAGAAAACCAGATGTGTCGACCCTGGACAACGAGATTCTTTGGATTTCGATCCCCAGAAGCGGTCTTGATTTCTGTGCCTTTCTGCGGTGATTGAGGAGGTGATCCAAACGATTTGAATTGGTGCGGAGTTCGTACAACTGAGGACACTTCGGGGGTTCCGTCACCGCAATCCGAAACGCAGGTAATGATGATTTCCTTTGCCGTTAGTTTTACAAAATACAGATCGTCAATTGCGTCCTGGGTGTTAACCGGATGTCCAAGACTCCCAGCAAAATGGTAAACCGAAGCTGACTTACCAGCCTTTGCCTCCGCCATTTTCATGACGAACGTTTGTTCGGGTCCACCGGGAAAGGAATAGCCAATCCACTTGCGACTGTGACCGATGCCTCCGCCATCCACTCCCTGGGGGGCAGGGACAGGATAGGTGTTCCAAGCTTTGGTTGGATTGTCACTTGTGGTAACGGAAACATTGACCGGCTTTAGCTTTTCGTTGTCCCAGGGGTTCCATAGGTCGAAACAGAACACCCGGTTGTGAATATCAAAGAACATCTTTGGGTCGATGCCATTGTTGAATTCTGATTGGGGAACGCCCTGGACATAGTTTCCTTTCTTGTCGTAAATAACAATTCCACTATTGGTGCCGTGAAGAACATAACCACCACCAATTGCAATCTGTGGGTCTACCTGTCGGTTGCCGTCCATCGAGCCGTCAAAGGTGAGGATTCCGTTGAGTGTCCGAGGGTTTCCACCTTGCTTTCGTTCCTTCGCCTTTCCGTTTTTGTTGAAGGTGTCATTACGGATTGGATTGATGATTTCGCTTCTGACTGGTTTTACTTTTTGTGGGTCTTGGTTTGCTGCCGAATGTCCGGCGAAGAAGAGTGGGAGAAGATAGACGGCTACTTTTGAATTTCCAATTATGCTCATGGTGACCAGTAGATGAGTTTTGAGTATATCGGAACAGCAAAGGGCTCGTGGGTTATTTCCTTGGATGCCGGATCTTGGCAATTCCGCAATAAGTTAACAAGAGCGACCCGCTAATCAAAAGGATCGTATCGTAAGGTGCCCAGATAGTGTTCCCATGACTAGAGATTCCGAAGTCGAGAAAGTAGGCAAAGAGCAACCCGCCGACAACTAGCCAGAACCATCCCATGTGAACTTTCCGATTCATGATTTGGCTCGCCGAATAATCTTCGCCCCGATTATTGCCAAACATGTCGCGCCACCAAATAGCAGCACCCAAATGAGGTTTCCCCCGGACACTGAACCGTGACTCATGCTATTTATCCCGACAATTGAGACATATGCAGCCAGTCCAATAAGTGCCCAGCCCGCCCATGATGAAGTCTTCTTCATAAATTACACTGCTTCAGTTATTGTATGTTAGTTCATTTCAAATTTGCATGTTCACCGAGCTTCAACCACCTTGGGGGAACCTAAAGTGGAGTTGGGAAATGGAGGATCGCACAGGATATCTAAGGTACTTTCACCCCTACCGTCGTCTAAAGCTTGAAAGCTCACCAAGGTGAAAGTGGCTACAAAACTCTAAATTGTCTGGCAACACCACAGATAGGAGTACTGTCGATCAAACTGGGCTGCTCCCGTTTCGGCGCTTATTGATAGCGGCAAAAATAATCTGGAACCGCTGGCAGCTTTGCTTGGTTAACCCATTCAACGTGTAGTTATGAAGCAAGTAACCGTCGCAATCTTATTAACCACTCTTCCTGTCCTAGCAAATTCCCAAGTTATCGATCGGGTCTACAACCGAGATACTTACGATAACTTCAAGATCAAGAAGGTCGAAACGAACTCAGTCATCAAGGGCCCGATGGTCAAACAGGACAACGTCTTTACTTTCGATAACCCATCGAAGGGTTTGACCGAAGCCTCCTTCTGGTTTTCCCTGCCGGTGCCGGGCGTTCTTAGTGGATTTGCCTATTGGTACAAAAACGAATTCGTTCCAGGAATCCTGATGGACAAGCAGAAGGCTTGGTTCATTTACACCGCCATTACAAGCCGAAACGAAGATCCGGGCATTATGGTTCAGACTTCGCCGTCCAGTTATCACGCGCAAATCTTTCCTTTAGCGGTTGGCTATGATTTGAGAGTCCAACTGACCACTTTAGGGTTTTTGGAATCGAATGAGAAAGGGTTGCTTCTTCCAGAAGCCGATGTCTCCGCAATTAGTGATACGGTCGTACCCCAGATCGGAAAAGTTACGCAAATTCAACCGATCGTAAGGAAAGTTGTAGAGATCAACGGGAAGAAGCGATCCGTTGTATCTGATCCAAAGAACGACGAAACAACTCTTCAGTACTATGCCCAAAAGCATAAAGATGGGCACACATACGTCGTTGGAATGATCCACACTTTGCACCCGGAGGACCCTTTCCAAATCAAGGGCCTCACCAATGTCTTTTGGGCGAGACCCCAAAATGGTCCGCAGGATGGATCAGTAAAGCTGTTCATGGGGCGACGAGATGGAGCCGGAAAGATTCAAGTTGTAACAGACTCGGAAAACAAAACTGAAATTCTTAAAGGAACTATTCATGCCAATGAAAAAGGCAACGATACCGCAAAGCTTTGGGCTCACCAGAAGCTTAACCAAACTGAGTGGCGACGTAATAAGGATGTTTTGAACTTCAGCTTGAAGTATCAAATTCCGTCATCACAAACTGCCTTGCTTGCTGTTCCAACCGAGCAAATGAAACTGTTCCGGCAGAAAGCGGCCGAGTATGAACGACAACAAAAGGCTGAGGCTCGAAGACAACGCGAATGGCAAAAGAACCGCGATATGAATTGGAGAGATTCTTCGGGTGGGGATCCAGAGATTCGGGTGCAAATACCAGAGGCAGTTAAAGTTGTGGCAACCCTACCTGGCGGGCGGGAATTCGAACTCAAAAAGGATCGCCAAGGTTTCTGGGGAGGCAATTTTGATATACCGGCTGAGACACCTGAAGGCGACTACACCGTAACCCTCACGGCAACTCGACAAGACGGCACAACATTTGAAAAAACGCTTCAATACAAGGTCGACCGAACCGCACCAACCGGAGAAATCATTACGAAAAATGGCTTCTATTCGCTGAAGCCAAGCGAGACCCTTGCTAGAGCCGTTGCCGTTTTTGGCAGCGGTCAGGAATTCAACATGGTTCCGAACGATGAAGGCAACTATGAAGTACCTGTGGCGAAAGGGCGACTGGTAAAGATCATGCTGATTGACAACGCTCATAACGTGCGTGAAATTAAATGGTCTCAGTAGTCCTTGCGATGTTAATGGGAGCCGATTCGGCTCCCATCAAGCTGGTTAAAGAATATTCGAAGCAAGAACTGCCTATCGAGCGGATAAGCGGGCTCTCAGTTGTCGGATCGACGTGGGTCGTGGGTGGAATCCGAGGATTGTTCATCGGTTCACCTGGAATGACGTGGAAGAAGGTTACCGATCAATCTATTCGACAGGTCGTTACCGCCAAAAATGAGGCATGGGCACTGTATGGAAACGGGTCTGTAGATAAGCTTGATGTCGCAAAAGATCAGTTGTACTACGACGTTTTTCATGGTGCGGTCAAGCGTCCATGGGTTGGATCAATTTCAAAAATCGGTGACTCGGTTTGCTTCGGTGGATCGGGCGGATGGTTCGAAAAAGCGGGTGGTAAATCGCTCGCAGAGAACTATCCGGCTGCCTTGGCGAGCAAGAATGTGACGTGCAACGCAACATTGGGGAGCGAAAAACTAGCAGGAACCCAAGATGGATTGTTTGTGATCTCCGGTGGGCAAACCAAACGACTCGGCTTTGGCGACGGACTTTCAGATGTCTGGATAACGTCTTTGGTTCAGAAAGGCAGTTCGGTTATCGTCGGAACCTATGTGGGTGGAACCTACTCATATGCCAACCACAAACTCACTCCGCTCGAATCACCCAGCAAGAAAATTCGAAATATGATCGTTTGGCGAAACCAACTCGTTCTCGGTACTTTAGAGGGCTCTTGGATTCAAAATGGCAAATCGTGGACGCCCCTGACTAAAGGCGAGACCACGTTCTTAACCATGATTAACAACTCTCTATTTGTCGGAACTCCAGTATCCGTGACGTCCTACAACTAGTTGTAAGGGTTATTGGTAGACTCGGAACCAATGGCGAAGCCAATTCCACTCGCGTATACGTTCGGAAATCACATGCACTGGGTGGACATGCAGTGGCTTTGGGGTTACGACGTTCTGCCAGGCTCGATCGACGATATGCTCGCGTACTGCCGGGCGGCAGGAGTCAAAGGGAATATCAATTTTGATGGCATTGGCTACGAGAAATTAGCTGCTGAATCGCCCGAACACATTGTCAAACTACGCGAAGCAATCGCTGAAGGGACGATCGAAGTCGTTGGCGGTTCTTATGGACAGCCATACGGATTGTTTCACGGTGGCGAATCGAATATTCGACAGCGGGTTTACGGAGTAAGAACCGCGATGCGGGTCTTGGGCTGCCGGCCAAAAACGTTTTGGGAGGAAGAGTTTGATGCCTATCCTCAGCTACCGCAGATGTTGGCGGGTTGCGGTTTTACGGGTGCCTCGCTATATTTTCAGTGGACATGGCACACTCCAGAAGTTCCGATGGAAGAGGCCCCCGTTGTTCTGTGGGAAGGTGTCGATGGAACCCAGATTCCAACTGCGACTCGCAACCGGATGAACCTGCACCAGTGGCCAGAGGACTTTCAAATTTTGCTGGACGATCTTGCGGCTATTCCGCCTTCGGCAGTCGATGGAATCCCACCGTTGATCTTACAATGGCTTGAACTCATGCCAACCCAAGACTGGATGTGCCGCTCTGAACTCATGATCCCCATGCTTGCAAAGCTCAAAGAGGATCCTCGATTTGAGATTTTGGCGGTGACTCTGGGCGAATATCTTGCCAAGTGGGAAGGCAAAGACTTGTCGGTCCGTCGATATGCGCAAGACGACTTCTGGCATGGAATGACACTTGGCAAGAATGGCGACAACCATCCGAAGCGGTCTGCGGAACTAGAGCATCGGATCCTGGAAGCCGAGACAGCATCGGCGATTTTGGGGCTGTTTGGGCGTCCGTACGAGCCTTGGGACGTCTATCCAACCTGGGAGTTGGAAGAGTGTTGGAGGAATCTTCTAGCCGCCCAGCATCACGACAATCACGAATGCGAAGGGCTGTGCGGTCACGTAGCCGAGGCGCAATTCGCCTTCATCAATACCTTACTACTAAGAAGTAACCCTGTTTCAAGACTCGCAAAGAGATTGCCCGAGGATGGTGCGGCTACTGGTATGTTTTTCAATCGCCTCGGCTGGAACGTGGGTGTCGGTGGTATTGAAGTGCCAGCGATGGGCTACAGTTTGAAGAAGACTGTTTTGCCCGAACTAAGTTGGGAAATTGACGGAAATCTTGCCAAGTTCCGCTCAGACGACTTATCAGTGATTTTCAACCTAGACAATTTGGTCATTGAAGAATTGGTCAC
>JAYVHY010000118.1:0-4753 GCA_043770615.1 Armatimonadota bacterium
TACCGGCGATTGCCCATCGGCACTTGGAGCAAATTGTGTCGGCTTGCCTATTGGCGACAGCATCGCCGAATGAACGAGATTATGACTCCGAATTTGAGAACGTCATGGAGAAGCTGGCTGATGTATCTCGAGCGGCTTACCGAAAGCTGGTTTATGAGACAGATGGCTTCTGGGAATTCTATACGCAAGCCACTCCGATCGACCACATTAGCCTGCTCCCAATCGCTTCTCGACCGGTCTATAGACCCGGAGGGGCTGCCGAAGGAGTCGAAGGCTTGCGGGCAATTCCGTGGAACTTTGCGTGGGTGCAGAGCCGAGCGTTGTTGGTTGGTTGGTATGGAGTGGGAACAGCATTATCTGGCTTCCTTAAGGAGGGCGGAGAAGGGACGCTTCGAACGATGTACCAGGAATGGCCATTCTTCCGAACCGTGATCGACAACGCTCAGTTGGAACTAGTTCGGGCGCATATGGAGACTGCGGCTTTGTACGCTACCCGAGCAACTGACCAGGCAATTTGGGCAACTATTTTGCACGAATTCGAACTCACGAAAATGTCGCTTTTGGCAGTAACTGGCGAAAAGGACTTGTTAGAAAATTCCAAGGTAATCCGTCAGACGGTTGCATTTAGAAATCCGATTACCTTGCCGATTAACAAGCTCCAGATCCACTTAATGGACAAGTGGGAGCACCTTTCGGATGAGGAGAAGCAGGGCACTTGGCGAGAGGCGATGTTGCAGTCGATTGCGGGGATCGCGGCGGCGATGCAGAGTACGGGGTAGTTGGCAGGAATCTCGGATCGAGGCCGAATCTTATTCGCTTCGCTCAATCGACTCATCCGCTTCGTTCCTCAGCGGCTTCTCTGTCCAGAGAAGCATCTCGCTTCGCGAAGTCGATTGCGGGGATCGCGGCGGCGATGCAGAGTACCGGATAAGGTTCTAGCTATCGCGGATAGCTATATTGCCTACCACTTAGTCGGTTGTTCGAAGCCCCTTGGATTATTCTTAGCCCTGCTTCGGCTTTGACTCATTCTTTGACTGAAGAACCTTCTTGACGGCTCTCCGAAATGCATCAAGAATCTTTTGAGACTCCTCGCTTGGCTTTTTTTCAATTGCTTTAGAGTTTTTCATCAATTAGATTTGGTGTTCCACCGCTGTTATCGTACTCCATCCAAGTATCCACAAGATCCTTATATTTTGACTCTAGCAATTGCAAACTACGAACAAATCTCCGTCTTATAATGGGTTCAGAAATATTGTGTCCGCCGTTCTCCACTCGGTTTCTTACTCTGGCGACCGCAAGGTCAGCATTGTTCAAGTGAACATAGCAAAGATGAACAGAATATCCTCGGCTTTGCCATTCAGTGATACGATTAACCAACCAAGTACCAGCCAGAGTCGTTTCCAAAGCAAAGTCGAGTCCTTGTGCAACTAATTCATCAATGCGCTTCAACATTGCTCGCCCGGATGCAATCCCGGCGGTCTCGGGCGCAAAGGGTGATATGCCTTTCGCGATCATATCGGCGTTGATAAACTGAATGACATTGCCTTCATTTGGCAAATACTCTTGAGCCAACGTCGTTTTGCCCGCTCCATTTGGACCCGCAAATATGTAAATCTTTGGCACTTCGTATTGTTACCGCCTTAGCTTTCCTAACGAAGAAATTGTCATGTTGGTTGCTATCACCAATGGATCTTTCTCAAAATCTCTTATCCTTGGCATCCCCAGAAGTCCTTGCCAAGACTGATTACGGCGGGTTGACGCACAAAGCCAAGCTTGTCATTGACCTTCAGCATCGGGGCATTCCGTGTATCGTTATCGGTCTTGATTGTAGCAATTCCCAATCGCTTTACTTCAGTTGCTTGGGCTACTTTTAGCGCGAGGGCAACTCCCTTTTTGCGGTAATCGGAATGAACGCCGGTCAACCATTGCTCAAATTGATTCAGTTCGGTGTCATGAAAGCCAGCAGCGAACCCAATCATTTGTCCATTTTGGTAGGCGAACAGAGTTGCAGATCGAACTAAATCGGGCTCGATCATGATTTGCTCTTCAAAAAATTCAAATGCCAATGGAGTTGGCGGCGAACTTCTTGGCACATCATGCCGGACGAGACAAATGAGGTCGTACCATTCACGACGGGTTTCTGGTGAGTCGAATTCTTCGAAGGAACGAATTTCGATGTCATGGGGCTTGCCAGGATATTGAGACGGATCGAATGAGTCAAGACTGAGAACGGATACAAAGTCGCGCTTTTCCTGAATATAGCCTCGGGACTTTACGAATTTGAGGCCAATATCGTTTGACTCACTAACTTGAACCAAAATATTGATGACGTCAAGACCCCGTAAATGGCGTTCCGCCATTTCGTACAAAGCCTTTCCGATTCCTTGGTTTCGATGTGACTCAAGAATCCCCAATTCAAGCATGAATTTGTTGGGGTGATATGAACCGGCTTGGCGATTCATGATAACAATTCCGACAACCTGATCTGCGGACTCAGCGACGAAAACCATCCTTTGGAGGTCGGGCTCGAGGGTCTCAATATCTCGCAAATACTCGCTTCGATGCAACTTGTGCATTTGGGAGCACTGGTTCTGAACCGAGATGATTCCGTCGATGTCGTCTGAGGATTCGGGTCTGATGGTCCAAGTCATTTTTTTGGAAAGAGGTAGGTCAGGATTGAAGGCAAGCGCCGAGCCCATGCGATTTCGTTGTGCTCGGCGTTTTGTTCCACCATGCAAAGTACCTCAGACTTTGGTTTCCAACCTTGCTTCACATAAACTTCGAATAGCGAGCGTACATCCTTGATCGAGTCAACACCTTCCTTTCCTCCCATATCCATCCAAACCCGCGGCTTACGAGCTTTCTTGGCGGGCGGCTTCACCAAGGTCAGCAAGACCTTGTCGTCTACCCAGACGGAAGGGGACAAGATGCCAAGACGACCGAATACGTCTGGGCGAGTAGAACCGAGGTAGCAGGTGATGACTCCGCCGAACGACGATCCGATTAGCCCGGTGTTTTCTGGACCAGTTTTAGCTCTATATCGATCGTTGATGATAGGCATGATCTCGTCGATGAGCATCTTGCCATAAAGATCAGCTTTGCCACCCATTTCGTTGTTGCCCATCTTGATTTTGGTTGGCAAGTATTCGTTTCCTCGCTCCGTCCCGCCGTTGTCAATGGCGACGATGATGAGCGGCTCGATGAGGCCCGCTTCAATGAGGGATTCGGCAGCTTCGTCGGCCCGCCACTCCTGATTTGGGATATAGCTGGTTTTGCCGTCGAATACGTTTTGTCCGTCGTGCATGTAGATAACGGGAAATTTCGCCTTGATGTCGGTCTTGTAGGATGGGGGCAAATAGACGCTAATGTTTCGCTTCGTGTTGAGAGCTTTTGACTCAAAGCCTTCGATCCGTTCGATATTGCCGGTCAAGGAGGACACTCGCTGAGGTTGCTGACTTTGGAGGATCATAGCAAGGAAGAGTGAGCTGGGAGGCATGGACAGATTTTACTCCTTACCGGCTTCAAGCCGAGCCTAGTTGCATTCGATGAACTAATTCCATTCGTATCCGTTTAATAATCTACATGGTGGGGATGTTCGCTCTTTTTACTACGTTGTCTCTTGCGAACCAACAAGTACCTGTTCCAGTTCGAATGGTGGTCTTTGGCGGACCAACGGAACCGGCGATCAATCGACAAGTTTTGTCCCAAGCGGTCAAGAAGTCGGGAACAAAGGTTGGTTGGAATGAGGCTGAAGATGGAACTTTGATTTTCGTTACACAGAAGCAGATTTCTTATGTCTTCCTGCCTTCACTGCGAGAAATAGCAACTCTGAGGGCCATTCGGTTTTTCCGAGAGAAACTCGAGAAGGGCGGATTGAATCAAATCTTCGCCTTTTCAGAATTGCCCCAATCAACGAAAGCCACTGTCCTCAAAGCCCTCAGCAGCTTTGACGTAACGGACCAATCCAGCTTCACTTTCAACGTTCAATTGATTCCCAACATAAGTAGCAGCAACGGACGATCAGTCGGTGTTCCGCTAAATTTAAGCCGCTTGAGAAATCCAAGTGAATCTCAAATCATCATCTCGACTGAAACGATGGCCCCAATCAAACAAAAGGAAGGTGCACAGAGTGAAGATGGTCCACGCCCTGTGTCGCCAAGCTATCAGATATGGCCCTTCGGAACCCAGATGGATTCAAACCGAACGGAGATGATCAACGAGGCGATGTCTGAGTTCAAAAAAGAGACTTCACGGCTCAACAACATTGAGGTTGCCAAAACCCTTGAAGTTATCAAGGATGAGGAACAAGTGAAGGGGATGAAGTCCCTAGTGGGACAAGGACTCAATTTCTCGACCCAACGTCCAACGTCGGTGG
Organism: Armatimonadota bacterium; assembly: GCA_043770615.1. Lineage (GTDB taxonomy): Bacteria > Armatimonadota > Fimbriimonadia > Fimbriimonadales > Fimbriimonadaceae > Fimbriimonas. The sequence continues at coordinate 4,376 of JAYVHY010000118.1, forward strand.
ATTCCCTTTGGGCATCTCAGGTTAGCACCAGTCTCCGGTTGCGGAGAGACTCAATCGGACTCCAAGACAATCAAGATTGGGATAACTTCACGCAACATGCGCAAATTGATTCGTTATCGGCTGGGTTCAGCCTGGTTTGTGTCCAACTCGTCAATGGACAGCGACGCGTCCTAAGCTTTGATTTCTCGTTGTAAGTCAAGCGGATGCAAAGGCATCATCCTATCGGACAAAAAAATGGCCCCGAGTCTATCGGGGCCGATTGTGGCTGGAGAATGATAAAGTTTGACTACTCTCCGAGTCTCTGTCTTCGCAGAAATGTCGGGATGTCAAGATCGATATCTTCGAGTTGAGGCGCTGCTAGTTGGGTCTGTGCCCCTT
>JAYVHY010000119.1:0-11087 GCA_043770615.1 Armatimonadota bacterium
CAGTTCACCGTCTCGGCCGCGTCATCAGTACCATCCGAAGCGGTGTATTGGTGTAAGTACCGAATTACGGTTAAGAAGTAGGAAGCGCATCGAATTTGGATTTGCTCCGCGAAGCTTTGGGTGGGTTTATGGGTTGTTTGGAAGCGGCATTGCAGATGGAGTTTCTTCGATGAAATAGAGTCAGAGCCTTTTATCATCGGGAAACGATTTTCGCTTCGAAGTTATTCCCATTTCCTGACCATGGAATGAAAATCAGCATTCCCGGTGCATCCAATTCCGCACCAGTCGCACCCGACAAGGACTTTCCTCCGTCGCTCATGCTTCGCAATAGCGGACAGGTCAGTCCTTGAACCTAACAATAGCCAATCCCGGCATTGCAGATGGTGTTGCTTGGATAAAATAAGGTCAGAGCCTTTTAGCATCGGGAAACGATTTTCGCTTCGAAGTTATTCCCATTTCTTGAACATGGAAAGAAAATCGGCATTCCCTGTGCATCCAATTCCGCATCAGCCGCATCCGCCAGCCTGTTAATTCTCTTGGATTGAAACGGACTTTCCTCCGTCGATCATGCTTCGCTATGGCGGACAGGTCCGCCCTTGGACTTAACAATAGTCAGACCAAGCACGGTAAAGAGTGTTGCATCGTTGAAATAGAGTCTGAGCCTTTTAGCATCGGGAAACGATTTTCACTTCGAAGTTATTCTGCTTTCCTGAACATGGAATGAAAATCAGCATTCCCGGTGCATCCAATTCCGCACAAGCCGCACCCGACAAGGACTTTCCTCGGTCGCTCATGCTTCGCAATAGAGGACAGGTCAGTCCTTAAACCTAACAATAGCCAGACCAAGCACGGTAAAGAGTGTTGCATCGTTGAAATAGAGTCTGAGCCTTTTAGCATCGGGAAACGATTTTCGCTTCGAAGTTATTCCCATTTCCTGACCATGGAATGAAAATCAGCATTCCCGGTGCATCCAATTCCGCACAAGCGGCACCCGGCAGGCCGCTAATTCTATTGGCTTGAAACGGACTTTCCTCCGCCGCTCATGCTTCGCTATGGCGGACAGGTCCGCCCTTGGACTTAACAATAACCAGTCCAAGCACGGCAGAGAGTGTTGCATCGTTGAAATAGGGTCAGAGCCTTTTAGCATCGGGAAACGATTTTCAATTCGAAGTTATTCCGCTTTCTTGAACATGGAACGAAAATCGGCATTCCCGGTGCATCCAATTCCGCACAAGCCGCACCCGACAAGGACTTTCCTCCTTCGCTCATGCTTCGCTATAGCGGACAAGTCAGTCCTTGAACCTAACAATAACCAAGGCCGGCATTGCAGATGGTGTTGCATCGATGAAATAGAGTCAGAGCCTTTTAGCATCGGGAAACGATTTTCGCTTCGAAGTTATTCCCATTTCCTGAACATGGAATGAAAATCGGCATTCCCGGTGCATCCAATTCCGCACAAGCCGCATCCGCCAGGCCGCTAATTCTATTGGATTGAAACGGACTTTCCTCCGTCGCTCATGCTTCGCTATGGCGGACAGGTCAGTCCTTGTGCTTAACAATAACCAACCCCGGCATTGCAGAGGGTGTTGCATCGATGAAATGGAGTCTGAGCCTTTTAGCATCGGGAAACGATTTTCGCTTCGAAGCTATTCCGCTTTCTTGAACATGGAATAAAATCGGCATTCCCGGTGCATCCAATTCTGCACCAACCGCATCCGCCAGCCTATTAATTGTCTTGGATTGAAACAGACTTTCCTCCGTCGCTCATGCTTCGCTATGACGGACAGGTCAGTGATTGAACCTAACAATAGCCAATCCTGGCATTTCAGAGGGTGTTGCATAGATGAACACGATCAGTAGTTTTTTTAGCCTCAACACCAAAATCATTGGAATCAGAGGGCAATGTTAAACTTACTCGTCTTGGGCTTGCAAACTATTGAGGCATCGGATCCGAGCCACCGGTATACGTGCAACACCCTCTTGCATGCCGGGCTAAGTTGAGACGCCACCGGGGCTAGCGAAGAGGATTCTGGCAGTCCATTTTTTGAGGAGGGCATACGAGACGCGCTAACGCTCCGAGGCTAAAACAAATGCCACTCCTTCCAATTCAATCGCGCCTGGTTTATCGACTCCCTCGACCAGCGAAGGAGATACTAGAACTTGACGATTCGCATCGCTTCGGCAACGATCTTATCGACGGTTGGCAGAACGTGCATTTCAAGAGGCTTCACCCACGGCACCGGCGTATCCATTCGCGTCACTCGGCTAGGAGGCGCGTCAAGCAGATGAAATGCCTTCGTACTAATTCGGGCGACCAGTTCTCCAGCGAAGCCACAGGTCATCGGGGCTTCGTTCACCACAATCACTCGGCTCGTCTTCGCAATTGAGTTGAAAACGGTTTCTTCGTCAAGGGGAACCAACGATCGGAGATCAATTACTTCAGCCGAGACGCCTACTTTTTCAAGTTCGGTTGCCGCATCCAAGCAGTGGTACACGTTCTGACCGTATGAGACCAGGGTGATGTCCTTGCCTTCCCTTCGAATCGCGGCCTTGCCAAGCGGAACAATGTAGTCTTCACTCGGCAAAACTTCTTCGATTTCGCGCTTTCGGTAAAGCTCCTTAATCTCGTAGAAGATGACTGGGTTGCCGTCCCGCAGGGCAGCTTTCAACATTCCCTTCGCGTCATACGGGGTCGATGGGCAAACAACCTTCAGCCCGGGAGAGTTACAGAACCATGCCTCGTTCATTTGGCTATGGTACAACGCACCACCGCCATAGGCACCGGCAGGACCACGAACAACCACGGGAATATGTACCTCACCCGCCGTTCGGTAGTGGTAGGTCGCCATCATATTCACGATCTGGTCAAATCCGCACGAAATAAAGTCAATGAACTGCATTTCGGCCATGACCGTCATGCCGTTTAGCGCCATTCCCACAGCGGAGCCAATAATCGCGGCTTCCGAGATCGGCATATCAACCACGCGCTGGTCGCCGAATGTGGCTTGAAGGCCATCGGTAACGCCAAATGCTCCTCCAAGCTTGCCGATGTCTTCGCCTTGGCAAAGCATCAGCGGATTTCTGGCCATTTCTTCGGCCAGAGCCTCGTTGAGAGCGGTCAAATAGTTCTTCTTGATTGCTACCGGAGCTTCTGTTGTTGCACTCATTATTTATCTCCGTTCCAGAACACCCATTGTTCGGCTTCTTCGGCGGCAGGTAACGGCGAGTTCATTGCAAACTCGATTCCCTTGTTCAAGAATTCGATGACTTCCGGTGGGAAGTCATCGTTCGACGAGTCCGCGGCGTTCTTACCTTCGGCCATATAGGAGGTCTTCGCATCGCCCGTCAAGTAACCCAGGTCAATCAGCTTTTGTCGGCAAACCGCAATCGGGTCTCGCTTTCTACCTTGTTCGATCAGTTCCTTAGGTCGATATTTCATCGCACGGTCATCATCGTGGTCTCCGTGACCATATGCCCGGAAGGTTTTGCACTCAACAATTGATGGCCCGTTTCCGGCTCGAGAGTGATTGACGGCTTGCATCACCTTGTCGTACACATCAAAAACGTCTTGTCCGTCGGCAATCAAGCCGAGGATTCCATATCCTTTTGCACGGTCAGCTACGTCTGGGGTTGGGCATTCAAGTTCAACCGGAGTTCCGTAAGCCCATTGGTTATTTTCAACAATCGTAACGACCGGAAGTTTGTGAACAGCCGCGTAGTTGATCGCCTCGTGAAAAATGCCTTGTGCGGTTGATCCTTCGCCGTTATAAGTAAGCACGACGGCATTTCCGCCCTGGAGTCGGTCGGCGTAGGCAACGCCTGCTGCTACGGGAATGGTTCCCGCCAACATTGAGGTGGAGTGAATGATCTTTTTGGACTTGCTGCCGATGTGCGACCAGTTGTCTCGAGCTCGACCGGGAGAGCCTTCCTTGCCCCAAACTTGGCAACAAACTTCTTCAATGCTCATACCGAGCCGATTGGGATTTTCTCGATCAAATCGAAAGTCCTTCATAAAGAAGGCGGGCATGTCGCGGTGAATAGGACTGATCCAGTCAGTCGGTTGGAGGCCAAACAGCGACCCAACCAAAATTGCTTCTTGGTTATGCGACGAGTACAGGGTGCCGCGCAGGCGACCTCGCTTCTTTTCTTTGATGAGCCTTACATCAAAATAACGGGCTAGGTAGAGTTGTTTGAAAATTTCCAAACAGTCCTCTTTGGTTAAAGAACGACTCGGCATATTAGCTTGCTCCGCCCTATCAGCGGTCGCGGATCCTGACTTTGTGCTCAACAGATACTCCGTTTCTGTACTCCCTATTATGGAAGATTTCCAGACCTAAAATAGACTAAAAAGCCCGAGAGAATTGAATCTCTCGGGCTATAACAAAATTCTTTCGAATTAGTTTGAATTGACGAGACCTTCGATCTTCGGAATGAATTCCGAAGCTGGCACATAACCAAGAACTGATCCAACAACGGATCCGTCGGGTCGAACAACGAACATATTTGGAATTGCGTTAACGCCAAATTGCTCAGCGAGAGCCGGATTTAGATCGATATCAACCTTACAGAAGATCATTTTCTTACCAAGCGCCAAGAACTCTTCAGTGTGAAAAACATCTCGATCCATCATTTTGCATGGACCACACCAGGATGCCATGAAGTCGATGAAAATCTTCTTCTTGGTTCGAGTGGCAATAAGCTTGGCTTCATCAAGATCAAAGAACCACTTATTCGACACAAGATCGTTAAAGTTGATTTCTTTTGAATCAGCCGGAGCTTTGAAAGCGAAAAGATCAGCCGATGGCTTGCCGTCTACGACGACATCTTTGGCATTGATAACCATTTGGAATGGCTTGTCTTGCCCCTTCTTGACGGCGGTGAGCGAAGCTCGCTTGGCGATGTTATCGCTGCCGACATAAAACATCTGTTGCTTTTTGCCGCCCTTGTCAAAGAAAGTGTTAACTTCGGTAACTTGGTCGCCGCCGAGAGTTCGCTTTTGACCGTCAACCGACTTCATGACGTTTGGCGCATCGCCAAAGAATCCGGTAAATATGTTGAACTGATCGTCATCCAAGAGAACCTTCATGTCTTCCTTGGTTTGAGGTTGCTTATAGTACACGCCCTGCTTCTTGTCGAAGGTGGTGATCGTCGAACCGTCAGCAATGATCAAGTTTGCATCGGTGTCCAACCTTAAATAGTTGGGCTTCTTCATGTCGATGGTGTAAGAAGATGCCGAACCGCCGACTTCTTGAATGGAGACTTTTGCACTGATCGAGGTCTTACTCTTCAGTGTGTCCTGCCATGCGATGAAACCTTTGCTTGGAGCATCCACTCCGCCAGAAAATCCGTAGAAAACGCTAAATGCTAATAATGTCGTCATATCAATGACCTACCCTTACACGCTATGATACAACTAGAATGATCGGTCTAAGCAAGTTTGCAAAGATTTTATTAGTGGTTTTTGCCTGTTTGCACCTTACTTTTGCGGTATTTTTCTCGCTAAAAACTCCTTATCGAAAGGGTGGGATGATCATTGCGCAAGGCGGACGCCCGTATCCGGCACCCGACATTGGCGCTCCTGATGAACGGCAGCATGCCAACTATATTCGATTTCTGTTGAACAATCATCGGTTGCCAGTGCTCACGCCAGGCTCGGCGGATGCAGGTGAAGAGTATGAAAGTCATCAGCCTCCGCTGTACTACGTCGCTTCAACTATTCCGGCTTTGATTACCGGACAAAGGGACGTAGAGACTGAAGGGTTTGGACGCACCGTTCGAATTTTAAATTGTTTCATTGGTGGTTTTGGAATCTTCGGTGTTTTCTTTGCTCTATTCTGGGCTTCCAAACGAGAAGATATTGCGCTAGTGGGAACTGCTTTTGCGGCAATGTTGCCGATGAACTGTGCCTTGAGCGGGACAGTTTCGAACGACCCACTATTGATTGCGATGATTAGTTGGTCGTTTGCCTTTTGCGCAAAGGCTTTGGGAACTGACGAGAAACAAGCTATCTCGAAAGCACTTATCTGGGCATCGATTTTTGCCGGGTTGGCCTGCTTGACCAAAACCACCGGCTTGGTTTCGGTTGCGGGACTATTCCTGACCTGTTTTTACGTTCGGAAGCAGTTACCTTTCGCCAAATTGGCAGGACTGGCTTTAATCTGCGTTTTGATCGCCTCACCGATTTGGATTCGCAATCAGCTCCTTTACGGAGATCCGCTAGCCCAAAAAGTCTTTAAGGCGGCATTTACGGGTTCACCAAAGAAGGAGGTTATTTACTCGATCATTGAAGCAACGGGGGCACCAGGTTCATTGGACGTGCAATATTGGCTCAATTGGGTTGGCTACTGGATGGCGAGGAGCTTTATCGGAGTATTTGGTTATATGGATATTTGGCTGAATGGCTCAGGAAAGGCAAATAGTAATGATCCTAATTGGTTTTACAAAGCAATCATTGCTTTTATAGCCGTGGCAAAAATTGCTTTCCTGATCGACTTAAGAAACCGAGGCAAGGAAGTCGAGAAGTCGGTATGGCTTGGTATAGCAATTTCGCTTCTGACCGTCCTGCTGTTTGTATTTTTCAATTTAACCTACTTTCAAGCACAAGGGCGCTACTTGTTGCCAGCTTTAGCTCCAATTTCTCTCATTCTCGCTATTGGGTGGTTGAAAATTGGTCGAGCGAAACTGCTACCAGTCATCATTACCGTTTCACTCGTGTTTGGCGGAACGTCTTTATTCGCCCTTTCAAAGTTAGAGAGTGAATTCTCTACTCGGCTGGCAAGTTCGGTGTCACCTCAGTAGGGCATACGCGCGTCATAACAGAGGTAAGTGGTGTCTATCTATTTTGAGGGAGCTGGAAGTTTCGACGACGATTCAATACTCGTCGAAAGATTTTTAGCGGGTGAAGCATCTGCCTTTGAAGCTTTGTACTCAAAATATTACGCGAAGGTGCTTTCGCTAGCAAAAGGCGTACTCATCAGTGAAGAGGAGGCTGCCGATGTTACCCAAGAGGTTTTCACGCTTGTTTACCGAAACTTACATCGATTTAATCGTCAGTCCAAGTTTTCGACATGGCTTTTTCGAATCACGATAAATCGAAGCATCCAAGAGTCCAGAAAACGGCGGTTTAAGCATAAACATGTCGAGCTGAGCGAAGCTGCAGAAAGCGTTGCTCCAGAGATGAAAGAGGATGCAGATCCAAGAATTCAGCTCGCAATGGAGAAGTTAACCCCTCAGGATCGTGCGATCTTAACCCTATTCTATTGGCAAGAGCAAAACCTTCAGGAAATTTCTGAGTCGATGGAAATCAATCTGAACGCAGCAAAGACCCGCCTGTACCGAGCCCGGGAACGATTTAAGACATTCTTTGAAAAGGAGGCACCCCATGATTCCTAAAGAGATCGATGAACTGATGTGGACGATTGCCGAAGGCAACGATCCGGCGGCAATCGAAGAATTTGGCAATCGATACCCGAATCTTAGGGACGAGATGCTGAAGCGAATGAAAACGATCAAGGCGCTTAAGTCGGGAAATCGCCTTCCTCGTTCCACTCCGGTTCCGACCTTTCAAAATCCCCAAGTTAGGCCCGCAAATTGGAAGTGGATAGGCGCGTCCTTTGCGGTAGCGATACTGGCGGTCACTGCGTTTGGTATTTGGAAATCTATTCCAACACCAGCCTCGCTACCACCAGTCAATCCAGTTAATGTTGAATCTGCTACTTTCCCGAGTGACTCAGGAGTTGTATATAACAACAATGAACCTAAAGTGAAGGAAACCTTGCCCGTCGACGAACTTAATAACGGGACATTGCCTCAAGCTCAACCTGGTAGCGAGACGCCTAAAACCCAATCGCTCAAGTCCATGAAAATTGAATCCGCACCGCTCCAAGTCGCAATTCAATTGATTGCTACCGAAGGACAGCTTACGGTGACCATTGCTCCCGGGTTAGCTAATCCAACAATCAAGGTTGACTTCCAAAACATGGCTCCACTGGACATGTTGAAAGCGTTAGGTGAGCAGTACGCTTTCACAACGATCCTCGATGGAGAGCACGCAATCATAATCATTCCAAAAAAGGATGAAGATGAGGGGCAAATCACTAGCGAGAACCGTTGACGAATGGTGACCATTCAGATATAGTTGAAGAGTTCATGCGAATCCAACGGTATTCAGACGTCATAGAAAGTATCAGCGAGAAAGCCTTCTACTATTTTGTAGGCGCAATTTTTTTCGGCGCGTTAGGGTTTCTATTGCTTAGATACAAAGGCGACGGCTATTTCGTCGGTCTTGGATATGTGCTCTTCGTGGGTGCCGTAGCAATGGTTGGATATGGTATTTATATCGCCTCCCAGACACGTAAAGTCACCAACTTTACGATTGATTGTCCAATCTGCACTGAAGTGAATGAACTCACAGCCGCACCAAATGATGAAGACATTACGTGTATTGCTTGCAACCACCGAATACCGATCAAAGATGGAAAGGTTCTTCCGGTCATGCAGGTCCGCTGTGGCTTCTGTAACTCCTTGAATTATTACAGTGACAAAACTGATCTGCTGATATGCGAAACGTGCAACCACGAAATTCCAATCCACCAAGAAGATGGCAAGCCAGTCAAGCAACTTCCTAAGGGTTTTGCAATTGTTGACGACAACATGATGTACGAACTGGTCCTGGTTGAGGCAAGCAAAACAAATGAAGATCTTGTGAAGACCCTCCAATCGATGTTGGCCCTAAACCGCAACCAGGTCCGCGACCTACTCGATGAAGTCCCAGTAACCCTTCTCCAAGGAATTACGAGAATGAAAGCCGATATGCTCACGGCGCAACTTACGGGTCACGGAGCAAAAGCTGAATCTCGAACAATTCAGCAATAGCCATTATTGCCTTCTTCTCACTTTATTTAGGTACACTTTCTGCCAAAGTCTAGGTCAGCGGCCAAATGCGTCAAGCATGGAAGCGTTTGATTTCAGGTGCTAATAAACCATGAAGTCACTTCAGCTCACAATTAAGGCTGCATTTTGCACGCCATCATCACGATTACGCCTCGTCGGTGTTTCCCTTTTAGCCCTTCTTAGTTCATTTGCTTTCGGCAGTGAAGGCGAAGCTATTCACCTCAAATTTGGCGGACAAGATAAGGTCATTCTTATCATCGCCGCAGTTTTAGGACTCCTTGGAGTCATTGTTGCCTACTTTATCGGCCAGGGAGTTCTCAAGAACGGTCGAGGAAGTCAAGGAATGATGGACGTCCAAGATGCTATCGAAGATGGAGCTCGTGCCTATCTCAAGAAGCAAATAAACATGATGATTCCGTTTATTTTGATTCTTGCCGTCCTCTTGTTCTTTCTTTATAAGGGTGCCCTTGGATTCCAGGCATCGCTCGTTGCAGTAACCTTTATTCTTGGCGTTATCTCAAGTTATTTTTCTGGCTATGCAGGAATGATCATGGCGGTCAAAGCAAATGCGCGAGTTGCCTCCGCAGCCTTGACCAGCAACAAGAAGGCTCTTGAAATTGCTTTTCGCTCAGGTTCGGTAGCTGGACTCCTTACGGTCGGCATTGGACTTTTCTTCTCTGCACTAATTTTGATCCTTATGCCCGAAAGGGCTACGATCCTCCTAGTGGGGTATGGGTTTGGTGGTTCGCTAGCTGCACTCTTCATGCGAGTTGGTGGCGGAATCTTTACCAAAGCCGCTGACGTAGGCGCGGATCTCGTGGGCAAAGTCGAGCAATCGATGCCTGAAGACTCTCCGTTGAATCCGGCAACAATTGCGGACAACGTTGGAGACAATGTCGGAGACTGCGCAGGAATGGCGGCCGACGTGTTTGAGTCTTACGAAGTCATGTTGGTTGCAACTATTGTGCTTGGGGCCGCCACCTCGGCAGTATTGGATGCATCGGTTTGGCCAAAGCTAATCGTTTTCGCCCTCGCTGCATGTGCAATTGGTATCGTCGCATCGCTCGTCGGAATACAAACTGTATCTGGAAATGATGATGCAGAATCAGATCCATTGAAGCCTATTCTTCGAGGATTCAGAATTGCCGCGTTGGTATCCATTCTCGGGATTTCAGGACTTTCTTATTGGATGCTAGGCAATGTTTCCGTTCAGGAACTCATTACTCCACAAGTAGCGGATAACCGAAATCAAATTGAAATTGTCAAAGTCCGAGACCGTCTTGCACTTCAAGGCAAGAAAGACAAATCGGCTGTCACTGCAAAAGAAGTTATTGCTGATCCTGCTCTGAAGAGCATGGAGTTAACCGACAAAGATGAAAACAGAATTTCCGGTCAGATTGGTGCGCCATTAGATCCTAACTTGAATGTTAAGGGTCTCGAAGGCTATTCAGAAGTCTCTGCAGAAGAAATCAAAGCTCGTGCTTTTCCGGCCCTAAACTACGCGGTACCGAAGATCGATACGGCGAATCCAGGAAAGCCTCAAACCTACGAGACAATCGCCGACAAATTTGATCCCGCAAAGGATCCGATGATTGCTGCAAAACTTCACGTCATTCAGTCATCCAAAGGCCAAGGCGGTGCGCCACCTCAGAGTAATGACGTTTACATTTGGATTGCTGGTGACACAGAAAAGGAACTCAACAAGGTTCTTGCCGATGCGATCAAAGAAAGTAGCAAAGTCCCAGGAAACAGCTTGTCTATCACCCCAGATGAGTCAAAGATTGTTCCTGTCAAACTCTATTACAATAAGCAAGATGACAAATTCGCCGCCGTAGCAGCAGCTGGAGTTGATCGCGTTGACCGTTACCAATCAGCGGCTCAACTGGTTTTCTATCGAAAGTCAGTTTCAGACGTTGAAGCATTCGATGCGAAGGTAAAGGTTGATCCAAAGACTACGGGTGCCCCCGAAGCGGTTTCATTTGAATCTGCAGCGGCAGTAGTGAAAGCCAAAGCCGAATGGTGGAGATTTGCCCTTGCTGTAATCTTCGGAGTTTTGATGGCAATTGGCATTGAAGCCCTTACGAACTACTATGTTGGAACGAAGAATAAGCCAACGAGAGAAGTAGCGGGAGTTTCGAGTGCAGGTCCGGCGCCAATGATCATCCAGGGATTTGCCTTAGGGCTTGAATCGAGCG
>JAYVHY010000120.1:0-11071 GCA_043770615.1 Armatimonadota bacterium
TATGGTGCTGATGGCTCTTGCCATATGTGGAATTGGATGCACCGGGAATGCCGATTTTCGGTCCATGTTTAGGAGTACCGAATAACTCCAAAGCGAAAACCGTTTCCCGATGCTAAAAAGACTCGGCCCGGCTGCCTCGCTAATCCGATTGTGGCGAGGCTTTGACCACTTCAAAACCAAATTGGCGAGGCTAAAAAGAGTGTTATCCGACATGCTGCAGGGCGAGTGAAGTTGTTTTGGCAAAGTGAAGCCTGTCCCTAGTGGCTCGGATACGCAACTTTCCGAAACTTTCAAACATGAAAGCCCGCTTACCCGTGTAACAGGATGAAAATCCTCCCCATTTGTTCGAAACTTTCGAGATTCGGTGGATCGGCATCTTGTGGGTGGATCGGGAAGTTACCGGTCTGCTTCTGCTATTAAGCGGCTCTAGAAGTAACAGTGATATGAATCATCGGGGGAGGGTGGATTTCGAAGAATCGGCACTTGTCAAATCATCTCCAAATTGGGTTTGATGCGGGTTGATCGCGGGCGGACGAGGGAGATATGCGGGATGGGTTGGGGCTGTGTTTTCTTGAACTCATTTGAACTTAACTTTTTGATGTTTTAAGCATCGTTGCATATTTGACATTTGTTTACAGAAATTCTCTTTTGTAGCTCAGCACTTTAGTACTGTTTGTTTTTAATTTGTCCGAGACTTTTTTGATCATCGACTGAACAAGACGCAATGTACATATAGTATATTTATGTCTACTATATTATACGACAAGAATGGCCCCAATGTTCCAGGGAAAGTGACAAAGGATGCGGGAGAAGCTATGGAAGCTCAGAAAATGCACGCTGTATGACCGGCTATACAAGCGAGATAGCATATATTGCCATGCTATTGGATTCTCAGTGGAGGATTCTAAGCTTGTCAGCCGCTGAGGCACCCGACTTGATTTTGTGGGCTTGACCTTCCTTCGGAATCACCTTATTCATTGTGATGCTGCCTCAGCATCGATTCTATTAACTTTTCACACTGGTTTCTCACTCCTGCGCGCATCCCAGCCTTCGTCAATCCTCCTTCGTCAATCCTCCTTCGTCAATCCTCCTTCGTCAATCCTCCTTCGTCAAGGCACTACGGTGGACAGGGGCACTTCCGCCTTCGCCAAGGCGCTATGGCGGACTCCGTCGGCGGACAGGAGCACTTCCGCCTTCGCCAAGGCGCTATGGCGGACTCCGTCGGCGGACAGGGGCACTTCCGCCTTCGCCAATCCTCCTTCGTCAGGGCACTTCGGCGGACAGGAGCGCTATGGCGGACTCCGTCGGCGGACAGGAGCGCTACGGCGTGCTGGCCCAGCGTCACTTCGTTTCCCGGCGAGCCGGGACTGAGCTGAGACATCCCGGCAAGCCGGGACTGAGCTGAGACTCAGCAACGTAGATGTCGTAATCTGGTCCAGCATCATCCGGTTATCCGCTTCCGTATCAGTAGCATCCGGGCTACACCCTCTTAATAGGGTCGCTCCCTCCTCTGCCTTACCTCGTTCCTCGGTGGCTCCAGCGGACAGGTCGCGGACGAAGATATCCGGGCGGGACGCCCAGGCTCCCAGGCGCTTCCTCCTTCGTTCGCGTACCTCACTATAGCGGGCAGGTCGGTTGGGAACTTCGTACTCAAAACTCAATGCCCTATTGGCATCAATTTTCAAGGACTCTTGGGAACTTCGTTCCTCTTCTGCCTTACCTTGTTCCTCGGTGGCTACTGCGGGCTGGCCGCGAACGAAGATATCCGGGCTGGAAGCCCAGGCTCCCAAGGCGCTTCCTCTTTCGTTCGCGTAGCTCACTATAGCGGGCAGGTCGCGAACGAAGAAATCCGGGCGGGACGCCCAGGCTCCCAAGTGCCGACCAAACAAAGCTCTCCTCCAAGGTTCGCTCCCTCCTCTGCCTTACCTCGTTCCTCGGTGGCTACTTCGGGCAGGTCGCAGACGAAGATATCCGGGCGTCTGGGAACCTGGTTGCTTCGCAACTCTTCCTCTGCCCAGGCTCCCAAGTGCTGACCAGGTCAGTCCTATAATTTGGAAACTCGCAGACCTGGCATTGCAGAGGGTGTTGCATTGGTGAAATAGGATCACACTCTTATAGCATCGGGAAACGATTTTCGCTTAGGAGTTGTTCGGTTTTCCTGCAACATGGAACGAAAATCGGTATTCCCGGTGCATCCAATTCCGCATCAGCAGCATCCGTGCAACACCCTCTTAATAGAGTCGCTCCTCAAAAATCGATGCCCTATTGGCATCAATTTTCAAGGACTCTTGGGAACTTCGTTCCTCTTCTGCCTTACCTCGTTCCTCGGTGGCTCCAGCGGACAGGTCGCGAACGAAGATATCCGGGCGTTTGGGAACTTTGTTCCTCTGCCCAGGCTCCCAGGCTCCCAAGTGCCGGAACCAGGTCAGTCCTATAATTTGGAAACTAGCAGACCTGGCAATGCAGAGAGTGTTGCATTGATGAAATAGAGTCAGAGTCTTTTTAGCATCGGGAAACGATTTTCGCCTTATGAGCTGTTCGGTATTCCTGCAACATGGAACGAAAATCGGTATTCCCGGTGCATCCAACTCCGCATCAGTAGCATCCGGGCTACACCCTCTTAATAGAGTCGCTCCCCGAGTTTTGGTTTGAGAAGGTCCATGAGAGCGACCGTGGACTTTTGAGGTTTCGATCACCAAACCCGGGCCTCCTCTCCGCGTCGCGGCTCGTCAATCTGGGCCGACATGTTGAGGAAGGGTCATTGTGTTGCACGTAGGGTTTGAAAGGGTGTTTTTAACCACCAAGCCCGGAATTCCTTTCTACAAACATCGAAGGATGTCAGTAGGCTCAAGGACGGCTGAAAGCCGACCCACCAAAATTGGCTTTCCTTTTGTACCAGGTCAAGGATAGTTGAGTAGCTCTTGGCCGGCTGGAAGTGTGTGGGGCATTGTGTTTCATGTAGGCTTTGAAAGAGTCTTTTTAGCATCGGGAAACGATTTTCGCCTTATGAGTTGTTCGGTATTCCTGAACATGGAACGAAAATCGGTATTCCCGGTGCATCCAATTCCGCATCAGTTACTTGCATGCCAGGCTAATCTGAACCTCAGAAAAGAAAGCCTATATGGCACTCTTTGCCAAGGACTCTCCTTCGGGGCTAAAGACAGGATTATGGCAATAGACCCAATGTTTATTTGAACCCAGGCTACGATGTCCCCCCACAATATGACGAAGAACCGTTAATTTCCCAGAATACGAAGGGCATCTGATTTGTTAAGAAAACATATAGGATGAGGCAACTCAACGGATTAGTTGTGGTTCTCAACTAGTAAAGCCATTGCAGTCGGTTTATCTCCAATTGGCGCCTAGAGTTTTCGATTCTCGATAGGTCAAAAGGGCTTCTTGATTTTATTGAGTCTGAGTAATACTAGCAATTAATATCCACTCGTGGTAAAGTCTAAAAAGGTTAAAGTAATGGGAAGCACACTCGCATTAATGGCACTCTACGCAACTTCTACGTCTCATCCATCGAAAGCTTTTGGAACCTTTCCTGATGCTCACGAAATGCCAATTTCTGGATGGACTGGCCCGGTGTTTAAGCTAAGTCAGACTTATCCAACCGTAAAGCCGAGCTCGGCGAATTTACCCTGGAAGTCAATTGACTTTAAAACTCAATCAGAGCAATATGGACGAGCGGTCTTAAATTATTGCCTGCAAGGAAATACGGCAATTGACTTTGATGTAGCGAACAATACGGTTCGAAAGTGGTACCACGTACCTTGGATGCACTGGCACGATGGTGGTCGAGAATTCGTACACGGCATGACTAGAGAGCGCACTTCTCGGGTTGGCGAACTAGCTCCTACCCAAACCAGTCAGGCGCAAAATTGGGCAGTTGGATTCTACAACGGTATTGGGGGCTATACGGTCGGTAAGGTTTGGGCTAATCCGTTGTCACCCGATGCTACAGTAGCAAAGTTTGGTAAGGGAACGGTTTCCTTTAAGCTTCTGTTTACCGCCGCTCCAGTTGCTCAGGTTCCGTACCTGAATGGTTCCTTGGAATGGGACGCTTTTATCAACACAAGTCTTACCAGCACTTCCCGTTCGATTCAAAAGGTGCGATTGGTTCAAATTGATATTGCGGTTCGTGATACCCGGGCAAATTCGACGACTGGTTGGGTGTTTGGTACTTTCGTTTATAACGATAACGCACCCGGTACTACGGTCTGGGACAAGATGGTTTTTCGAGGATTGCAATGGGGAAACGACCCCGGGGTAGCACCAGGAGGAACGCTTAATCAAGGAATAGTGAGCAACACGAATATTCCTTCTGGCTTGCACGCAGGGTACGGCGGACGCCTAAACGGACCAGTTGACAATCCTGCCTCTTCGTGCCTTTCATGCCATGCAACCGCTCAAACTCCGGGTGCACCAATGGTTCCCGCAAGCACCGCAACTCCACCTCAAATCATGGCGTTTTTCCAAAATATTAAGGCGGCTCATTCGTACGATTCGACGGGGCAAATTGGTAAGCCTTTAGATTATTCGCTACAACTTGCGGCCGGAATCAAGTACCAAAAGCAAGCAACCGGTCAAGTCAGCCCAATGGCTGCGCCGCCCGCAATGCGTGAAGGCTTGACTACAACTAGCAATGGATTGGGAAGGATTAATCACCAATAGATTGACATCTGGTCTTTGAGGAAGCGGGGCGGGACTTGGATTGGGCATATTTTGATTGCCTGAACCAAGAATCGCCTCTTCTCATTTCCAGAAAACAGGCTAAGATTAACCATGGTATTTTCGTTTGCTTTGGGTTCATCCCTGCTGTTTTCGCCAGACATTCGTCCGCCCCACGAGTTTGATCTGCTCAATGTCAAGTTCGACGTAGCCCTTGACTTCAAAAGTGAATCGGTTAGTGGCACGGTCATCAACAAACTGGTGACAACCGAAGACAACGCAGTCCTGGCTTTTGATAAAGGGCCGATGCAGATCAAATCGGTTTCGGTAAATGGAGCCAAGAATTTTGTCGTGAAGGTCACCGCTACGAATATATTCGTCACCTTGCCTAACTCAAAATCTGGCTTGGCGGTATCGGTTACAATCAACTACTCAGCATCGCCCGAAGCGGGGATCTATTTCGTCAACGCCAAGCGATCGTATCCAGCAACCACCGATATTGCATATAGCCAAGGCGAAATGGAAGACAACCGCTACTGGCTTCCAACCTACGACTACCCGGACGACAAAGCCACGACCGACGGTACGTTTCGAGTTCCAAAGGGAATGAGTGTCCTTAGCAATGGAACTCTGGTTTCCACCGTCAACAAAGGCAAACAATCGATCTGGAATTGGAAGATGGACCTGGCAATGTCGACCTATCTCATCAGCTTTGTCGCGGGAAATTATTCAGCGGTGTCGGACGGCGAATTTAAGGGCAAAAAAGTCGAAATTTGGACTCCGACAGGGTTAGAAAGTTGGGGTCGAGCGGCTTTTCAAGGCACCGACGACCAGATCGCCATTTTCTCGAAGCTAACCGGCGTGGATTATCCTTGGCAAAAGTACGCTCAATCCGCCGTCCCGGAATTTATTTTCGGCGGTATGGAGAATACGAGTTGCACCACGCAAACGATCGGGGCACTCTTCCCGCCCAACTCACGAGGAACGGAGAGTGGCGAGGGACTCAGCGCCCACGAGCTCGCGCACCAGTGGTTTGGTGACCTCGTAACCGCGCCAAACTGGTCGCATATCTGGATTAACGAGGGATGGGCGACGTTTATGCCTCACTTCGCAACCCGTCAGCGGTACGGCGAGGATCAGTATCAAATTCAACGTTGGGGAACTTACCAAGGAGCAAAAGGAGCCGCCTATGGCAACCCAATGGTTCGGGCCGACTACACGGTGCCAATGGAAATGTTTGATGGTAACGCCTATGCCGGTGGCGCAACACGAATGTTCATGCTCATGAATGTCCTCGGTGAAGCCAAGTTCTGGCAATGCTGTAAAGCGTATCTTCAGGAGTACGGGCACAAGAACGTGACGACCGAGCAGTTCTTTGCCAGTTGGGAAAAGACCGCAAACCAACACATTACGCAGTTTATAAAACCGTGGTTTTATACAAAAGGTGTTCCAAAGATTAAGGTTTCTCATGAAGATAATGGAGACTGGGTAGTGGAGAACATCAATAAATCCTACAGTCGGGATCTTGATGTTGCCATTCAGACCCTTGATGACGACGGGGTTATGACTAGGCAAGTCATTCCCTTAGGAATTGGGGTAACTCGAATTAGCAGTCCGGGCCTAAAAACAATCATCGTTGACCCCGGCGCATGGATTATGTGCGACATCGAATATCCGGCGTATTCTGATGATCAATGGGTTTTAGCTTGGAAGAGCGCCGAGAACGCCGCGCAAAAGATGCGGCTAATGGACAAAATTACGGCGAATGACCGATCTCTCATGAGGATTTGGAATTGGGAGCGCAGCAAGGCGGTCAAGAGTCAATTGATTCCTCACCTCAAGGAACCGGCTTTGCTGGTTGATTTGTTAGCTCACACGGATGAGAAGATTGTTCGATTGGCCATGAATCGGCTCAATGCGCTCAAGGATCCGACTATTGGTCAAGTTGCGAATCGGATTTTCAGCACGACGGCTAACGAGTCGCTGAAGAACAATGCCTATCAGATTCTCCTCGAATTGAAGAATGATCAAGCCACCGCTGACTTGGGGTGGAAAACCACCACATACAATATGGCGACCCGAACTGCGGCCCTGAATTGGTATGCAACCAATCAACCCAATACCGCCCGAAAAATTGCGCTGGATGCGGTCATTAATTACGCTCCTGGGCCGGTTCGAATGGCGGCAATCGGAGTCCTTGGTCGAGTCAAAGATGAACCTGGCAAGCGAGAAGTCTTTAATGTACTGGTGGAGATTGCGAAAGGTCGCCCTTACTCACCGATGAGCGCGGCGATCAACGCGCTTGCCGCGTACGGCGACAAGGCAGCAATCCCGATCATCGAGTCGCGCAAGAATCACTCACTTCACTTCGGTCGAGGGCTAGTTGCCGGAGCATTGGCTAGGCTTAGCAAGTAAAACTGCCATAATCTAAAGAACGACTATGGGATTTAAAGTTAGTATTATTGGCGGCGGCGGACGAGTTGGATCAGATGCAGCCTATGCATTGCAATTAGGTGGACATGTTCGAGAGATGGCTCTTGTTGATGCCAACCCAGACATGGCCGACGGCGAGGCACTCGATCTTCGGCACGGCTCTGCGCTGACCTCGAACATTAAGTTCACGTCTTCGAACGAATACAAGATTGTTGATGGCAGCGATTGCGTGGTCATCACCGCGGGCTTGCGACGCAAACCAGACGAGACAAGGTTAGACCTCATTAATCGAAACGTCGGACTATTTAAGGGCATCCTTGAATCGCTCAAGGGCTGCAAGTTGGCGGACGGAGCGACGATTCTCGTCGTTTCGAACCCGGTCGATATCTTGACTCACCTTGCGGCCAAGAGCGGTATTGTGCCAGAGAGCCAAGTTCTCGGTTTGGGAACGGTTCTCGACACGACCCGATTCCGATCATTGTTGGCCGATAAGTTCAATGTCTCGGCGACCGATGTTAAAGCATTGGTTCTCGGTGAGCACGGCGACACGATGGTGCCGATTCTTTCGAGCGCAACGATTGCCGGAGTTCCGATGACATCGTACGAAGGAATTACGGATCAGGCGATTAAGGACGTTTTCGAGTTCACTCGTAAATCGGGTGCCGAAGTTATTCGACTGAAGGGCGGCGCAGGACGAGCGGTCGGAATCTCGATCAAAGAAGTTGTGGAAGCCATTGCCCGCGACAGCCATGCGGTTCTGCCGGTTAGCTCGGTTCAGGGCGGAGCGCTTGGCATCTCCGACATCTCCTTGTCCTTGCCAACTATTGTTGGTCGACGAGGCGTAGTCGAAGTTGTTGAGCCAGTCGTGAGTGCCGAGGAGAAAGAGTTGCTGCTGAAGTCAGCCGCTTCGCTCAAAGAAATCTGGGCAATGGTTAGCGCCCAAGGTTAGTTCTGGACAGAAAAAAGCCCCAACTCATCGAGTTGGGGCTTTTTTTTGCTTAAATCGACAATGTGCGATTGTATGATGAATAAAGTGGGAATCAGTGTATGAAGTATCTGGCACTATTGGGATTCATAGTTGTCTTAGGGCTTTCTACGTCATTGCACCGCGCGCCGAAATTCCAGGTTAAAAGACTTGAGACTGGACTTCAGCCAATCAGTCGAACGCGGGCAACCTGGGCGGAATATGGTTCGTTAGGTCGTCTGAAAAATTTGCCAATTAATTTGAAGGATCACGCCGGACTTAATGAAGAGACCGAAATCAAGAATTCTCTTGCCAACAATCGCTTTGAGGACACCAGGTTGATTGACTATGCCGATAGATATCGAGCATCAAACTTGTCGATAGATCTTCGCAGATTATTGATTGCCATTTCCGCACTTTCGGGAGATGATGAAAAACTAACCCAGTACAGCGGAGGTGGGACGGGATATGATTTCGGACTTCCTGAATATATTGCCTTTAGGAGGACTCTCGGACCTGAACTGAGTGTGCTAGAGGCAAAGCTATTGATCGTTTGGGACAATAAGTTTTTCGCAAATCCGACGGAGACATTTCATTACTTTAAGAAGCTTGAAGTTGGTGGCTTTGCAGATCGCGAGACATCCTTTTCCGTGATTAATAAAGTCGCGGAGAGCTTCATGATTTACCACAAGAACGCTAACTTAGTTGTCGAAGTTTGTGACCTTGCAGAAAAACTCTATTCCGAACGAAAATCTCAACAAAGCACTTATGCTTTTGCAACGGCGATGATGGCAAAGGGAATCTGGAAGGACGACAAAGAGAGATTCAATAGAGGACTTTCGATGCTAGACTTTGTCTTTCAAGAGCTGGCTCATGGCGATGCTTTCGAGCGTCAGGCATACAAGGCGAACATGAGCTACCAATCATTTTGGGTTCGGAAGGGCAAAGAGCTGTTCAACTAGAGCAAAATGAAAAAGCCCCTCAGTCAGAAACTGAGGGGCTTTTAATGTGTGACTGATCCCTTAGAATCGGTAGCCAGCATAGATGCCGATCGTGTTGAATGATCCGCTGCTGTTGGTTTTTGCGCTGAATGTACCAGCGGCTTCAATGAAGGAGTGATCGCTCACGTTGATTCCAAATCCGCCACGGACGCAGAAAACTGTATCGGTTGGTCCAAGGAGGTCAACTATGGCAATTCCAAGACCGCCAAATGCGTAGGTCTGTCGAGTTGTTCCCGAGCTTTGGTAGACCCGCATGTTGTAGGTGAGCGGAATAACCGAACCTTTACCGAATGTACCAATGCTCTTCGAGAAGTAATCGATGGCAAAGTAGGTATCGCTTCCTTTTGCAAGGGAAGTCGGTCTTTGGAACTCCAAGCCTATGCTTGTAAATGTGTCATTTACACCCGAAAGAGTGTTGTCAAGTGGGAATGCAATGCCAAGTCGCAAAGACACTCCGTTCATTCCTAAGTCGCTGGTTTGCGCAAATGCCGCCCCAGAAATCATCAGCGCCGCCAGCGCAACGAGAGTCGTTTTCATAACAATATCCGATCGCCTCTGGGGGCTGGTTGTTAATTCCATCCACCCCAAGTCATGCCTAGTGTAACCTAGTATTCGTACGATGTCCAGCACTTGGACGCAAATCACGGTCAAAATCTCAAAATGTCATCAATAAAACTTGCTCCAGATCATAGCCTTTTGCTGGTCATTGACGTTCAAACTCGGTTCCTCGCCCCAATTTTTGAAGCCGAAAGGGTGGAGGCGCGGGTCAAATTTTTGTGCGAAGTGGCGACTCTTTTTGGAGTGCCAATTCTCGCGACGGAGCAATATCCGGAACGGATGGGAGGAACGGTCGAAAGTTTGCTCCCTTTCGTGGGTAAACCGCATCGAAAGATGGAGTTTTCTGGCTTTCAGCAGGCTGATTTTGTTGACAAGATCAAACTTTCGGGACGCACTCAAATTGTGGTTGTGGGAATCGAAACCCATATTTGCGTCACTCAAACTTGCCTCGACCTCAAAGACGGCGGATTCAACGTCGTGGTTTGTCCGGATGCGGTTTCGGCCAGGTCTCAGGATCGGCACAAGCTGGGCATGGAGAGGATGCGCGATGCCGGCATTATCCCGGTTCATACCGAAGCCGTAGCGTATGAGTGGTGTCATTCTGCGGAGAATCCTCAGTTTCGCGACATGCTAACCATTGTGAAGAACTCAAAATTCTGATACTATTTTGCCAGTGGCGTTAATTGAACTGATTCAGCAAGGGCAACCCGAGGCAGCCTTTGCCCTGTTAGAACAAAACCCCGAGTTGGCCGACGGGGTCGGCGAGGATGGAGTTAGCGCGGCAATGCTTGCCCTTTATTTTGGTCAGCGAGAACTAGCCGACCAAATCATTTCAAACAAGTCCGCGATGACCGTCCACGAAGCGGCCGCCTTTGGACGGATCGTTCATCTCGAAAAACTACTCACTGACGAGAACAAAGAATCGTTGAGCCCCGACGGATTTCAGCCTCTCCACTTGGCTGCGTACTTCGGTCGGCCAGAGGCAGTCAAGGTGTTGCTCGGCTGTCGCGTTGTCCTTGACGCCCTGAGCGAGAATGGTCTGGGCATTGCTCCGCTTCATTCCGCTCTTTCTAATGGTCACGAAAACATTGCTCGAGAGTTGGTGTTTGAAGGTGCGGATGTGAATTTGGCGAGCAAGTCGGGCTGGACGCCGTTGCACTATGCCGCGTCGCTTGGCAACCGCCCGTTGGCATTGTTCCTTAAGGAACATGGAGCCGAACCGAAACCGGGTCCAGAAGGTAAGTTTCCGCGAGATATTGCGGCGGAAAAGGGTCACCAAGAATTGGTTGACGTGCTTTGAAGGTTAGCTGTTGGTTGTTGGCTTGCAGGGAATCTACGGAAGTTCTGCTATTGGCTGACCAAAATCCTGGGAATTGGGGAAATTTCTAGGGTTTTGAAAAAATGTTTACAGAAAGTGTTAGCTTCTTTTGTTCAGATTCGT
>JAYVHY010000121.1:0-4726 GCA_043770615.1 Armatimonadota bacterium
CTATTCTGGGGCCTCCGAGTGGCTGATGAATACCGCTAAGATCCAAGCTATCGATTGGGAGCCATTGCAAAAGCAATTCAATCCCATCAACTTCGATGCGAAAAAGATCGTAAGTGCGGCAAAAAATGCCGGAATGAAGTACATCGTCATTACCAGCAAGCACCACGAAGGATTCTCCATGTATCCGTCGGACCAAGGCACTTGGGACATCGGGAATACACTGTTCAAGCGAGATCCATTGAAGGAGCTGAGCGACGAGTGTAAGAAGCAAGGGATCAAGTTCTGTACCTACCACTCCATCATGGATTGGCACCATCCGAACTTCATTCCGAAGGAAAAGCACGATACAAGAGACAGCAAAAACTCCAACTACGAGCGTTATGACAAAGTCATGCGAGCCCAGCTCAAAGAGATCATCACTCGCTACGACCCTGCGGTCATGTGGTTCGACGGTGAATGGCAAAGCACATGGACTCATGAGCGTGGAGTTGATCTTTACAACTATTGTCGTTCTCTCAAGCCCGACATGATTATCAACAACCGAGTCGACAACAGTCGATCCGGCATGCAAGGAATGTCAGCGAGACCAGATGCCGTTGGAGATTTTGGAACGCCAGAACAAGAAATTCCGGCAAACGGAATCAAGGACGATTGGGAATCCTGTATGACCATGAACGGCTCGTGGGGCTATCACGCTAACGACACCAACTGGAAGTCGATTGATACCCTGATCTTCAATGCGGTCGATTGCGCCTCGAAAGGCGGCAACTATCTTCTGAATGTTGGACCAACCGCGCTGGGTGAGATTCCACCTGCTTCGATTGACCGACTTAACGGAGTTGGCGCCTGGTTAAAGAATAATTCCGAAGCACTTTACGGGACCCAAGCAAGTCCATTTCCAAAACCAATGTCATGGGGACGGATCACTCGGAAAGGAAAGACGCTATATTGCGTTGTCTTTGATAGCAAGGCATCGAAGATACTCCTACCGGGATTGAAAACGCCCATTGCGTCTGCCTCCATCCTGGGCGTGCGGGAGCGGTTAGAAGTACAAGATACATCTGGTGGCCCTGAATTAGTCTTGCCCAGCGGGTCCGCTACTGGAAACAATCACAATCCGATGGTTGTTAAGGTAACGCTTTCTGGCTTTACTGATGCGGTTGAAATTGAAGCTACTTTACCAACCCAAAACGAAGACGGTTCGATGACATTCTTTGCCGCTGATGCCGAAGTCGTTGGTGCCGCCCACTTCGAAGAGTCCAAGAAGGCCATTGGCTTTTGGACGGGAGCCACGGACACCGTGACCTGGAATTTCCGAGCGACCAAGCCTGGAACCTACAGACTGACCGCTGAAATCGCCTGCGACAAAGAGAATGAAGGATCTCTGGCATCAGCATATTTCGAGAATCAAGAACGGCAATTCGTGGTCAAAAGCACGGGTGGTTGGGATCAGTTTCAAACCATGGACCTTGGCACGATCACGATTGGCAAAACAGGTGAAACGAAGATCGTGGTGAAAGCCAGAATGAAACCCGGTGGTGCGGTCATGAACCTTCGGTCATTGCACCTAAAACCCAATGCTCGTTGAGGTCATCGCCTGTACTTTCGCCGACGCTGAAGTCGCGCGGGATGCAGGCGCTGACCGAGTTGAATTATGCTTAGCCATTGAGGTTGGTGGGCTAACCCCTTACGTTGAGACAATTGAACAAATTGGGGCCCTAGCACCGTTCCCTGTCGTGGTGATGGTTCGCCCTCAGCCCGGTGGTTTTGTGAATCAGGTCAATCAAATCCTTCGGCAAATTGACGGAATCCTTTCGCTAGGCTTATCCAACATTGAAATCATCACCGGGGCACTGAATCAAGATAACACCCTTGATTTGATCGCAATGAAGGCAATTCGAGAGGGGACCAAAGGAACCACATTAGCGTGCCACCGATGCTTTGACCAAACCCCCGACCCTCGCCAAGCCCTGGAACAACTGATTGATCTCGGCTTTGATCGAGTCTTGACTTCTGGCCAAGCAAAAACCGCGATAGAGGGTGCCGACGTCATTGCCAATCTTGTCAAACAAGCTAATGACCGAATCGAAATCATTGCCGGATCAGGCATCCGTCCGCACAATGTCCAAGAATTAGTTCGCCGAACCGGAGTAACCCAAGTCCACGCCTCGTGCTTCGATGAACACTTCTCAAGCCCAAATGGCGTTAACTATGGTCAAACTATGCAGGTTGGACGACAGAAAGTGGTTGACTTAGTGCACGCGGCAAAATCACAAGTCAGCTAATTTGCTGTAGAGTATTGTTGTGATTCAATTGTCTGTTTTCGTCTTAGGATTCGTAGCCAGGCACTCAAACGTAACTTTTGTAGACGAAAAGAATGTGCACATGTTCGAGACAAGCTTTATCTCGGAATCAAAACCGAAGGATCGATTTGGTTGGTTTGTCTTTAAAGAATCGAAATACGATGATGCAACCCTCAAGACGGCAGCAAGCTATCTTGAGAAGATCAAACCGGAGTTTGTCGTTCGAAAAGAATCAACTGGGGCTTTAACCACTTGGAATATGGATGGCAAGGTTCGAGTCCTGAAAGAAGGTGAAATCCCTCAACATATTTTAGATGGATTGAGCGTCGGCGGACCCGTGTTGAAGCTTTCTCGCCCGCCCTTAAAAGTCCAAGACTTACATCTTCAACTAGTTCATGATCTATCACTTCAGGGGGACTTCGCTTCCGCGATCCGAAATAATCAGCTTGAGAGGACTATCTGGTGTCGCCTAGGGACCCCGTCTGTTCCATTCGTGAACGTTCGTGTTAATAATACAGTTAGATTCAATGTAGGATCATTGGAGGCGAAGGAAGACACAAAAGCAACGATAGAAGGAATTCCATTCATGGTAACCACAATCGAGCCAGTACCTGGAGTTGAGACCTCGAATCGAATAGTCGTAAACCAGCGAACTCAAAACCCAATGGGCGACTATGAGCTAGATCTAAGGGTTGATTCAGCAAAGTTCAAACTTGAACATCCCTCGGAAAAGACTCGGGAACAACTTAACCGTGGTGCAGAATCGTCGAATGCTCTTGGTCCATTTGTCATAAAACAGCATCGAATGAGCAGCAATCGACCAATAAAATATTGGAAGAATATTTCGGTCTACCGAACCTCGGTTGTGCGAGGCTACATCGGACACGTCCCGACTTCTCCTCGGTAGATACTCCTTGTTTTTGGGTGTATGAATTCAGAAAGTAATTGTGCTAGGGTCTCGGTGCGAGTCATATTTTGAGCAATCTGATGTAGAGTAACTTTATGATCGGTCTGCAAGTACTTGCTTTGACCCTCGCTGGTAATCAAGTGGGGTCATCCTTTGTCGATGAAAAGAATCTTGAGCTGTTTAAGACAAGTTCGATCATCGAGTCTCCCGTTAACGAAAAACCTGGGTATTTCATATTCCAGCAGTCTGGGACTGAAAACAGGACTCTGAATATTGCAATGGCAAAGCTTAAGGGTATCTCCGTAGACTGGATTGTGCAAAAACAGCCGAACGGAAGCACTATTGCTTGGAATTGGGACGGCAAGCTTCATGCGCTGAAGGAAGGGGCCATTCCTGATAAGATCCTGGTTCAGCTCAAAGTCGGCGAACCAGTTGTTAAGCTCAAAGCGAACTTCCCCATTTATTCAAGGGAAACTCCGGTCAATGTTTCCATTAACAATTCTCCATTTTTTACCCGAGAGAAGGATCCCACTGTCATCAGTTCTTGGGTTTTCCTCGGAAAGCAAAAGGCACCTTACATTAGCAAATTCATTAACATTTCTACGAAGGAAAGAGTTGGCAAGCTTGAACCAGTGCCAGGCACGAAAAGCACAATTGACGGGGTTCTTTTTGAAGTTAACACCGCTAACCAAACGCTATCAAGCCCTCTCGGTCTCAAGCATGATGACCCAGCTCTAAAAGTGCTAGTACCGCGCAGTGACCTCATCGTCCATCAACTTACTGAAAGCAAAAGTGGATTCAGAATGCAATACGGGCTTGACCTGGAAGTCGATCAGGCCAAATATCAACAGAACTTTCCTCGGGACACCTCAAAGGCTTATGCCAACTGCTCGATTGGCGGTTCAAGTGGACCAGACGCTCCTCCACAGGTAGCTGACCTCTACCTCACCAGCAATCGACCCATCAAATATTGGAAAGAAGTCTCAGTGTTACGATTTAGCCAGTTACAGGGCTATATTGGGCACATTCCAACTTCGCCTCGGCGAAATCAGTGATTTAGGCAACCGCCCTCACCCTATCTCACCATTTCAAGTCATAATCTTAAGCACTAATATGGCAAAAGACGTTCGACGCATCGTTGCGACCGACTGTGGATCAACAACCACAAAGGCAATCCTGATCGAGAGAAACGACAAGGGCGAGTACCGACTGGTCGCCCGAGGCGAGGCCCCGACGACAGTCGAACGACCGTTCGAAGATGTCACCATCGGTGTTCTCAACTCCATTACCGAACTTGAAGAAATCACTGAACAAACGGTCCCTGATGGATACGAAAAGGGCCGACGTAAACTGATCAAGGACAACCACGTCTTCAGTCTGACCAAGGAAGACAAGAAAATTGCTGACTCGACCGGAACCCTCGACGGTTCTGAATACTATGTGTCAACCTCCTCTGCTGGTGGTGGACTCCAGATGATGGTCGCCGGCGTGGTCATGGCGATGAGCGCCGAATCCG
>JAYVHY010000122.1:0-2147 GCA_043770615.1 Armatimonadota bacterium
GATTCGGTCGTGGATTTCGCTTTGAACCGCATTCTCGCGGTTCCAAATTGGTCTTTTTATGATCCCAAGTTGTGCGACCTTGCCCGCGGAATCCTTGCCGCAGAACAAGTCCAAGTCCACTATTGCCAGGGTGACGTCGATCATCAGCGCTCCGTCATTGCGTTTTCCGGTCAGCAAGCTGATGTTTTCCGTTCCATGGACAATTTGGCAGAGAACATCCTGCCATTGATCAACATGAATGTTCAAAATGGAGTTCATCCACGCGTTGGTGCGCTTGATGTTGCGCCATTCGTGTTGTTAAACGGGTCAGAATCGGCTCTCATTGAAGAAACGATTCGGTGGGCTTCACATTTTTCTTTACGATTTGATCTTCCCGTTCACCTTTATGAAAAGGCCGCTAGAGCGGGTCAAGAGGTCCGCTTGCCTCACTTAAGAGGTCAACTTGGCGTGTTGATTCAGGTACCAGATTTTGGAACCGTAGAAAACCCTCAGTGGGGAACGGCGATTGTCGGCGTTCGGAATTTTCTGTTAGCCGTGAACCTAAATTTAGTAACGGGTGACATTCACAGAGTGCGTCAAGTAGCCAAGGAATTGAGGTTTCAACGCGACCGGGGTCGGGAAGAGCTGAAAGGAGTACGCGCCCTTGCCTTTGATCTGAAGAGTCGTGGCATGACTCAGCTTAGTTTGAACCTTACCGAACCAGATTCAACCTCATTTGATGCCGTTTTTGAGATCGCATCCAATCTCCTCGCAGAGGAAGCAATCTTTGTTAGCGGGACGGAACTAATTGGCGTCATTCGCGACGAAGATCTTGCCGGAGCTACCCTTCTGACGATCAACCCAAGCCAAGTCGTTCGCTAATCTGTCACCATTATTGCTAGTGGCGAAGTACAAACTTGGGATTCTCGGTGGAGGGCAACTGGCGCGGATGTCCGTGATGGCTGCCCAAAGGATGGGGGTTTCGGTTGTTTCGCTTGACAAAGACGAAAACTCTCCTGCCGCACAAGTAGGTCCCGCGATCTTTGGGTCGATTCATGATGCCGACGACATTGCTTCGGTGATGGAGGTCTGCGAGTTTGTTACGTTCGAGAACGAGTTCATCCGGGCTGACACGCTCGAAGAAGCGTGCCAAATTGCTGGTTTTTCCCCTTCAAACGTTATTCCAGGAATAGACACCTTGCGGACTGTCCAGGACAAACTGTTGCAGCGACAGGCATACTCTGCCGCTGGTGTTCCAACGCCGCTAGCTTATCCGGCGGAAGATTTGGCTATGCTTGGTGTTCCTTGCGTCATAAAAGCGAGATACGGGGGCTACGACGGAAAAGGCACCCACTACCTTAACAGCGTCAAAGACTATAAGAAACACCGAAACCTGATCGAATCGGGCGAATGGCTTGCCGAGCAATTGGTTTCTTTCACTGACGAGCTTGCCGCCATGGTTGTTGCCCATCGAGACGGGTCATGCGAATCATTCCCGGTCATGATAACTCGCCAAAAGAACTATGTTTGCGACCTTGTGTATCCAGTTGCTGATCCCATAATTGCACAAAAGGCGACTCAGGTCGCGATCGGAGCGGTTAAGGCGGTCAGAGGTATAGGCCTCTTTGGCGTTGAAATGTTTTTGCAGACGGACGGCGAAATCACCGTCAATGAGATTGCCCCTCGACCACACAATACGGGACACTACACTCTTGATTGGGGCGGGATGTCACAGTTTGAGGCTCACGTTCTGAGCGTGCTTGGTTGGTTCACTCGAGTTGTATCGGGAACCGATACTTGTATGGCCAACATTCTTGGAGTTGAGGGGGCAAAGGACTTTTCCAAAGCTCTAGAAACTGTTTCAAAAGAATTTCCGGAAGCACGATTTCATTGGTATGGCAAGAAGGACGCTCTCGCCGGGCGAAAGATGGGGCATCTCAATGTAACCGGACCTGGGGACATCTGCGCTAAGGCTGAAAGTGCTCGTACTGCTTTTTACGAGGCATGGAGAAATCAATGAGGCGAGCTATTGTTATCGTTCTGGACGGATGTGGGGCTGGTTCCACGCCGGATCACGAGTTGTTTCACGATCATGCGACCGATAACACCCTCCTGAACGTTTGGAACAGGGTAGGGAGGGTTCATGCTCCCCAGTTAATCGGAGCTGG
>JAYVHY010000123.1:0-4707 GCA_043770615.1 Armatimonadota bacterium
CTAGACTCAAGCATTCCATCTCGTATCCGACTAATTGTGGACACGGTTACCCCTGAGCCAATGCTTATTTGACCTCGGGACCACTCGACGTTTGGCGTAGTCGCTGAAAGACCAACAACTTGTCGCGAATAGCCTCGGGTGTTTACATTGGCAATGTTGTGACCAGTAGTGTCGAGATTTCTTTGGAAGGCTCGAAGAGCACGGCTGGCGGTTTCAATTCCCTGAAATGGACTTGGCATGGCGTTTATCCTCGTTAAGCAGCGGCATCGACAAGTACTGATGTCGAAGAATTCTTTCTAGTTTTGTATGGTCCTTTTCCGGTCACCGCAGCTTTTGCAATGAGAGTTAAAGTTCCATTGATGTAGGTCATTTCGCTTTCAAACAGCTTTCGGTTTTTGTAAACGACATCCTGAATGTTTTGCGATGCTGAAAGCACCTTGTTTGCGGTCTGTTGAACTTGAGCTGCCTCGGTCTTATCGAGAACCGCGACAAGACCTCGAAGACTAAGAGTAGAAGCTCCTAGTTCATCGGCCAGCCTTTTTGCTTCATTGAGTGCTTGACTATCGGTGACGCGAATCATCTCGGTGTAATCATCGAGTTCCGGTTGAAGCCTTTCGACTCGAGGGACATCGCGAAGAGTCACCGCTACCGTCTGTTCATGTAAACAGCGAAGTAGTCTTTCAGATGTTGTGAGCCAATCGCTCCATAGGGTTAGTAGTTGTCGGGATTTCATATCGTTTTTTCGATCCTTGCGTTCTTAAGTCGTAATTCAGTTTGTGAGTAAGCCAATGGGGCCACCTTAGAGTAAATTGTGTTGCTGATGTTGAGGGTTCCTTTTGAGGCGAGCAGGTCGGACATATTCGTCTCGAACATGTCTCGGTAAATCTCACCGCCCGGCATCTTAGTCGGAAATAGTCCTTTCTTTCCGCCCATGCTTTGCAGCAAGGACTTGAACATGAATGCTTCTAATCCGTCGGTAGCCTTTTTGAGCTTTTGGAGGTCTTTTGCGACTTCCTTGCATGTTCCCGCAACCTTGGCGAGTTGAAGACTATTAGGAATCATTGGATCACCAACTTTGCTTTGAGGGCACCTTGCTGACGCAATATCTGAAGAATGTTAATGATGTCGCTAGCCTTCAGTCGAAGCTCTTGGAAGATCCGCGCTAGATCGGCAACCGTTGTATTGGGAGCCATTACTGCGATATCTGCTTCGCCTTGATCGGCACTGACTTTCTGGTTTCCAACCACGACGGTCTCGCCCCGAGCAAACGGATTTGGCTGCGAAACGCTGACGGACTCTTCGATCTTGACGCTGATCGACCCACTAGCGATGGCTACCGGAGCAATCCTGACGTTTCCGCCGATTGCAATGGAACCAGTTTTCTCGTTGATAACGATGACCGCTGCATTGTCAACCATGACATTAATCTCTTCGAGTTTAGACATCGCCTTGACTGGGCTCATCCCGGATGGGAGGGTCACACAAATGGTCCCGCCGTTCTCTGCTTCAGCATTGAATTCAGGATTCTTCTTGTTGATCGCGTCTTGAATTCGATTGGCAGTCGTCAGGTCCGCATCGGATAGTTCGATGTACATTTTGCCGTCATAAACCAATTTTGTGGGAGCTCCTTGTTCGACAATGGCTCCACCGGGAACTCGACCGGAGGTCAAAAACCCTACCGATTGGCTACTGCCACCGGAAGACGCTCCGAATCCACCAATGCTTATTTGACCTTCACCGATTGCATAAACCGTTTCTTTGTCACCAATTGCATAGAGCTCACTTCTTAGCAGCATTCCTCCCTGAAGACTTTGAGCATCCCCAGCCGACGCAACCGAGATATCCATTAGTTGACCATTGGTTGCAAATGCTGGTAGCTCTGCCCTTACGAAGACCACCGCACAGTTCTTTGGCTCAATAAGGGCGGCATTGACATCTTGCCCCAGAGATTTCATAAAGTTCGCGATAGCGGCGGCACTTTGGGGATTCTTCCGGGTGTCGCCGGTACCTTTCAGCCCAACAACAACGCCAATACCCATGAGTGAGTTACCTCGCACCCCTCGAAATCGAGCAACATCCTTGATTCGGACGCTAACGCCGTTAGTTTCGGCCTTTTGCATCTGTTGCATTCGTCGAGCCATTTCTTGCTTGGCGCGGTCATCTTGGGCGGGTGGAACATCGACTTTTTGTTGAGCCCCAGGCTTGTCTTTCGTTGAGTTCGCCGTTTTGGTGGTTCCTTGAGCGACCGATATCGCCGCCAGGAGCGCGAGGGAAAATAGCGAAAGTACTTTCATTAAAATAACCATCCGAGAATCTTGGAGATGAATCCTTGCTTCTGCTTTTTGTAAATCGCACCGATGCCTTCGCTCTTAATTTCTGCGTTGGCAAGGTTCTCACTCAAGAGCGTGTTGTCAATCCGAATGTCATCGATTCGGCAAACACCACTGAGCGTCATTTGTTGAGTTTCATGACCAAACTTGACCGATCTAGTTCCTTCGACAACTAACGTTCCGTTTGGCAAGATTTGCTTGATTAAAACTGCAACTTTGGCCGACAGGTTTCCTCGTTGAGTCGTGTTCCCAGAAGTCGAAATCGCTTGATCCGTGGCGGAGTTCGAATTTGCTGTCAAAGTAGAAAGGAAGCCAACTTTGAGCCAGTCAAGCAATGGAACCGTGTTCGGACCATTCTTGATCGTATCCTTCTTGTTGTTTTGAGTGTTGGCTTGATAAGAAGCGTTGTTAGTCTCGCTAATGATGACCGTCAAGGGATCGCCGATTCGATACGCGGTTCTCGTGTGAAACGGAGAGCTGTAAGTCTTCGGAGTCAAAGATCCAAAGTTTTCGTCGGATTTAGTCTTCTGACCAAACGCCATCGACGAAATCAAAATTGCGAGGAGGCATGTATATTTCATAGTTTCACTTCCACCAGGCCGGGGCCAATGAGAATTCCTGTGTGTACGGTTCCGTTATCGGTTTGAACGGAGATTGATTGACCGAGATAGGCGAGTGTCGTTGCTTTCGCATTGACCTCTACCCGTGCAGAATTCGAAACCAATCGCAAACGAACGGATTCACCCTTCTTGGTCATCGAGAGCGATGGGAGGGAGTAGTTCACTCGCAGGGAGTTGGTTACTTTGCCTCTCACGGCAATATCTACAATTCCAGAGATTTCGCTATTGTTGAGGTTGAGTTGCGTCACCTCGACGGTTACGGCTCCATTCGGAACCGCGACCGGAAGGACTTTGTACTTTTGTTCAACTTTAGTCTCGAAACCAAATTTTGTTTTGACTGCTTGATTAACCACTTCATCGATGGTTGCAGCGTCGACTATTTGACCTTTCCGTTCAACCCATGCTCCCTCTGGAACACTGATCTTGAGCTTCCGGATGTCGATTCCGGCAGCGGCAATTTGAGCTCGAACATGAATCAAAGTGAGTCCTCGCTTAGAACCGAAGAGAGGAGCTCTACCGAAGTCCACTTTGTTCAGGCTACTCACCAATTCTGGGTCGCCTTCAATTTTTGCAATCGAAGCCAGCAGGATGTTTTCGGTCTTTTCGGTGTCAATTTCCGACTTTACATTGACGTTGATATCCGCTTTTGGTTCATAGAATCCCGCCGCTGCCGTGTTGCCAGCTTTTGGCTTGCTAGCCACGATTGGCGCATTGGCATTGCTCGAAAGCAAAGCATTTGATCGGATAACTCCCGCTATCCATTCACCTGGATTCGTGAGAGTCGGCTTAACCGCAGTTGACACATAATTTCCAACTTTCGTGAATGCCGTTTTTTGGTCAAAAATTGCGATGACGAATCGTCCTAGCTGCTTTCGTCCGCTGGCAAGCTGAGCGGTAATCGTGCCATCCATCGATGCTTCGACCTTGAGGGTTCCGGCTGGAGCCACAAGTCTTGGCATCAAAATTGATCCGTCCGCCGCCATTAAGCCTTGTGCTGTTGCCGTCAGCTTTGCTTGTCGGCAATAGAGCATTTGGTTGTTTTTGGCGAACCGAAGAAATCCATCGCCTTCGACCCGTACCGTTAGGGTTGGCATCGTTCCGGAGAGGAGGCTTGCGGCAATAAAGCTAGTTATCATGGCTTATCTCTTGAGGGTATTAAGAACTTGGAGCATGTCATCAGAGGTCTGAATCGCCTTTGAATTGATTTCGTATGCTCGTTGGGCACTGATCATTCGGACCATCTCTTCAACGACCGAAACGTTGGAGCCTTCGAGGTAGCCGGAGGCAATAGAACCTGCACCGCTGGTTTCGCCAGCAACAAGGTTTGGTGCGCCGCTTGCTGCACTTTCAACCCAGATATTCTCTCCAGCTCGAGTCAATCCGGCTGCGTTTGCAAACATCGCGAGGTTGATTTGTTCAATCTTGGTCGGAGTTTGGGCACCGGCAAGGGTGGCCTCAACCGTTCCGTCCCTGCCGATGGAAATCTGAGTTGCACCTTCAGGAATCGTTATCTGGGGAACCAATGGGTATCCGTTGCTATTGACGATAAGTCCGGTTGCATCCTTCTTAAAACTGCCGTCTCGCGTGTATCCAAAACTGCCGTCTGGCTTGAGAACTCGAAAGAAGCCATCGCCGACAATCATGAGGTCGAGTGAGTTACCGGTGTTGGTTGAAGCGCCTTGGGCAAGATCGTTTGCCGTAGCGGAAACCATAGAACCGAGTCCAAACTGAACTCCCGTTGGGGTCTTGAAGTTTCC
>JAYVHY010000124.1:0-26005 GCA_043770615.1 Armatimonadota bacterium
ATGATCTATCCCAATGACGGGCACGGCAACCAAGTATCCCAGCAATCTGGCGTCATCATCTCGCTTTACGCCCCCAATACGAGTCCGCCCCAAACCTTGACTCCTGGTCCAGTAGTCCCGAGTGCCTCTTTTGGCATCGAACTTGCCCATTACGCACCACCTTGGGCGGGGCCGCTGTACCACTTTGTTCTCACCAAGGATCCGCCAAACAATAATCCGGTGGAACAGGCATATTACAAATGGTATAAGCAACTTGCTGGTGGCGCCACGCCCCGCAAGGGATTGAAGCTTTATCTGCCTCCCAAACAGGACAATGGTAAATCTTGGACCGAAGTAATCTCAGATGCTCCGAGCTTCCTAGCTTCAGTCTTTAATTTTGCTGAGAACCTCATTTCTTTTGCCAATGGCTTTGTTGACACGGTAAAGGATTTCGCAGCGAAGCAGATTGCTGACGTCACGCACTTACCGGTTGAACTCGTTCGACTTGGAATCGATGTAGCGTGTACCATGATGGGTGTTCCTGAAAACCCGATTCAGTTACCTGGACTGGGTGAATTGGGTTCGGATTTTGTCGCTGGGCAAATATTAGACGCTTCCGGACAAGGAGACCTCGTTCGAGACCAGCTTTCTTCCGCCATCCAGTCTGGTGTGAAAGATATGGCCAAAGCTGGTCATCTCTCAAACAACACGTTAGGTCCAGATCTCGTACCCGACCCAGATTTTGCGGACAAGCCCGCAATGATGCAGGTCAAAGTGACCTGTAGTTGTAGCGAAGAGAACGTTTATGTGGGGACGTCGCCAATTTTCGTTCAAGTTGAAGGTTGGTACGACGAAGGAGCTGGTCAAGACCACGTTGTGTTGTTCGAAGCCAATATAAAGGTTCCGAAAATGAAGAACGGTCAGACTTTGATGATTCCATTTGCTCTTCGTTATTCGAAA
Source organism: Armatimonadota bacterium (assembly GCA_043770615.1). Taxonomy (GTDB): domain Bacteria; phylum Armatimonadota; class Fimbriimonadia; order Fimbriimonadales; family Fimbriimonadaceae; genus Fimbriimonas. The sequence continues at coordinate 940 of JAYVHY010000124.1, forward strand.
ATGCACAGTACCGAGCCAGGTCGATGGAATAAGGCATTTAACTTAAGCAAGAAAACCCTGTTCACGGTTGACTACAACAAGTACAACAATAAGCCGCTTAAGGTGACTTGGCCGTAGAGCCCATTTATGATTAGGGTATTTTGTATGTTGAGCGTAATGGTTGGCGCACCACCAACCATTACGTTCAATTCATTACTTGCTGAAATGTGTGATCGGGATCGATTGGCTCGATTTCCCAATCCCCCGTATGAATCGCTTCAGGCGTCGAGCTACAACCGCGAATCGGTTCGGCGCGACTTGCCCGGTTGGTTTGCCGACAGCGACGGGACAGGTTACATTCGCGAAGAAACCATCAACGGCAAACGTGAATTCGTGATCATGGAGCACACTGGGCCCGGCTGCATCACCAAGATTTGGACGCCATTTTTCTATTACGATTTCAACAACCGAGTCGGGCCCAATGTTCGGATTTATCTCGACGGATCAAAGACACAAACATTCGATGAGTCGCTCATTAAACTCGTCCGAGGCGAGGGCAGCATTCCGGCCCCGTTTGCTCAACCGACGGCGCGAGCGGGCGATTCTTACTTGCCCATCCCGTTCGCCAAAAGCGTGAAGGTCACGATGGTGGACAAGCCGTTTTACAACCTCATCAACTACCGTGCCTATCCGGTTGGTACGAAGGTTGAAACCTTCCGGAAGCCTAAGAGCTATGTGGGAAAAAAATTTCCAGAAGGACAATTATTTGGCGCCGGAATGTTTCGATTTCTTGCGGATCGAAAAATTAAACCCGGACAATCCATTTCATTCAACCTACCAAAGGGTCCTCATGCATTGAACAAATTGGAACTTCAACTTGGTTCACCTGGCAGCAAACCTAATGCCACTTCCGATGCTTACCGGTCAACAATTATTTCAATAGCCTTTGATGGCGAAGAAACGGTTTGGTGTCCGTACGGCGACTTTTTCAGCGTCATAGGGACCTTCAATGATTGGACTGTTGGAACGAATAACCGCCTGATTGATCCCAACGATGTTACAACCGCAGCTTGGATAATGCCTTACAAACAGAGTGCTGTGCTCAAAATATACAATTTCGGATCAAAGGAAATCGACTTCGGCTGTGCCATCAAGACCAAAGCCTGGAAATGGACGAAAGACTCCATGCACTTCTACGCTCGATGGCGACCGGACGACATCGTCCCCGGAACACCTTTTCAAGACTGGAACTTTGTTGATGTCCAAGGCAAGGGCGTTTTTGTCGGCGACTCATTCACAGCCTTGAACATCAGAAAGGCCAGCTGGTGGGGCGAAGGCGACGAAAAGATTTATGTCGATGACGCATGGGACAAAGGCTTCCCAACCCACTTCGGAACCGGAACCGAGGACTATTACGGCTGGGCGGGTGGCGTTTTTCCAACAAAAGAGGACAACTTCCATCATCCGTTTCTCAACAACAAAGTTGGGGGACTTGATGGACATACCCTTGGATACAACATCCTAACCCGCGAGCGAAGCCTTGATGCCATCCCGTTCAACAAGCACCTTCGATTCGACATGGAATCCAGCTTTGGCACAGACATGCGCGAAAAGTGGAACTTGCTTGGCTACTCCGCCGTGACGTTCTTCTACGCTGTCCCGGGAGCAACTCACAACCGTCCTGCAATGCCAAAAGAAGCATCAAAACCGATCATGTCTATCGATCAACTTCAAAACCTGTCGGACCGGATACGACTAGGCAAGTAACAATCAGGTGATCGACCCCTTAATGGCAAGTTCGACTCGAACAATTGAAAGCCAGCGCTGGCTTAGAATCCCCACAATCCATACTCCCAGGAATAGCCGCAACGCGGCGGCTCTACTCTTAGCCCAGTCAAAATGTCTTTTGCAGCCTTAGCGACAAAGGGCATGCAGGGCTGGGACAGAAGATCGAAAAAATCTTTTCCAAGGTCGCTCTTAATGACACCGATCCAGAAATTCACCTGGCGAGCGACCCTTCTTCCCATCCGACGAAGGCGATCTTGTTCGAAATCTTAATGATTCCAGATCCCAACCTAAACCACCTTCGCCCCATGCAAACAATCCTTTATCCCAAACCGCTCTGGCACCGGCAAACCTTTTCGAATCTGTTCATCCGAAAACGGTGTCTTGGGAATCAGATGCTCTGGCAATATATCCGGTGCTAACGCTGGTTCCGCTAAACTTTCAGAAAGGATCCTAACTTGGGCTTTTGCCTCTAGCGGAACTGTCATCACTCGCTCGAAGAACCACGCCATGGCGTAGTGAACCCAAACCGGAACCGGAAACATGATTCGCCTCTTACCTGCCACACGGGCGATCCGCCTAACCGCATCTCCAAGAAACATTTCTTCCGGACCAGTGACTGGAACCGTCTTATTCGAGAGTTCGCCTGAGACGAGGGAAGCAACCATCACATCGACCAAATCATCAATCGCAAGCGGTCGCACTGGCTGCTTTTTGAATCCTACGAGCAGGAACAGCGGAAACGTGTGGAGCGCATGGGTGATGTGGTCGAGCATATGATCACCCGAACCGTAAATCACACCTGCCTTAAAAATAGTGAAATCCAAGCCAGAGCCCCGCACAAGCTCCTCGGCGGCGTACTTCGATTCGTGGTACGGTGATCCGCAATCAGGTCGCGCTCGGAGGAAGCTCAACAAGAGAATCTTCGAGACCCCGGTTGCCTTGGCAGCTTCAATCACATTGGCTGTTCCCTCAACATGAACCTTCGCGTAGGTTTGTGTTCCAAGTTCACGATTGATCCCGCCAAGATGAGCGACTACCTGACATCCAGTGAAAGCCGAAACCAAAGCAGTAACGTCCCCAGTTCCTATCGGAGCAAAAGTCACACCTTTTTCATTCCGAATCGTGGAATCTCGTTGGTCAAAACCCCTAGAGATGAGAACCACCTCATGACCATCCGAGAGGAGCCTTCGAGCCAGGTGTCGTCCAACGAACCCGGTACCACCAGTGATCGCGATCTTCATACTTCTATTATTCCACAACTTTCAGAATATTGTGAAACTGTTGAAATTTGCAATAATATGTTCGTGGCTCTGGAAATCGAAAAATGTAGTGATGCGGACCTAGAGTCTCTAGGAAAAGTCTGGTCGATTACCTATGGTAATGGTGAGCCATTCACTCGGGACCCCAACAAAACTCGTCTTTCCGAGGACTTTATTGCGAAGCTTGATGGCGAAGCCGTCGGCGGATTCGGAATCAGCCCCATGACCGCCACCCGAGGTGCTGCCGAGTATCAATGCGCCGGAGTCCTTGCGGTCGCAGTTATGCCTCACGTCCGTGGTGGCGGGGTTGGCGGCAAAATGATGAAGTTCGCCATTCGGGAATTCTTCGATCGAGGTTATGAACTAGCAAGTCTTTACGCGTTTAAAGAAAGCTTTTACCGAGCTTTTGGGTACGAAGTGACTGGGGTTCGATACAAAATTTCGGTTGATATTAATGCCCTTCCCAGAGTGCAAGCACCATTGGCAGTCCGCCAATTGGGTTCCGATTGCATTGACGTAATCAAAGACTGCTATCACAGCTTTGCCCACAGACGTTCGGGACTAAATCTTCGCCATGGCAACCAATGGGATCGAATCCTCCCCAAAGATTCCAATCGAACTGTTTATGTCGCCGGTGACCCGGTCGAAGCGTACGCTGTCGTCCAGCACAAGATTGATTTCTGGGCAGATCAAGAAATTATTGAGTTCGTTTGGACAACCCAACGGGGTTATGATTCCATTCTGAGTGTTTTTTCTGGAATTGGGATAAACAAGAAAAATCTTGCGTGGACTGAGCCCTCTGATAGCCCTTACCGAACCCGATATTGGGATCATGATGCAAATATAACCGGAGTCAATCTCCAAATCATGTTTCGCGTCCTCAATGTGCGGAAAGCCTTAGAAGGCTTGAAACCAACAGCCTCGGGTAGCTTCTGTATTGGCATAAAGGATGAAGTCGTTCCCGAAAACAACGGTCCCTGGCAAGTCACTTTCTCGCCCGAAGGTGTGCTAGGGGAACAAACCAATCAAAAGCCAGGATTCACTATGGACATCCGCCAGTTCACACAGGCATTCATGGGCGAACCGAGCCTATCAACCCTCCTGCTCAATGAAATTTTTGATGTCAGTGATATAGCCCAGGTGAACGAAGCCGAAAAACTCCTCACCCCATCTCCAACAATCTGCTTCGAGTCGTTTTAAGAGCTCAGTCTTTAACGAATGTTTTTAAGAACTTGATCCCTTCGATCAGCGAGTCCTCGGGCAATTCGTGACCACCCTGATGCACATAATGAACGACTGGGCAATTGATTTTTGATTCAAATCGTGTCATGAACTCACCAATTTTTTTTCCTTCGGCTTCGCATTGATTCACTTTCTTTATATAGTCAACCGTTCTTTGCTGTATCGTGTACTTCACTAACGGATCATTGACTCCACTCATGTGAAATACTGGCGTTGGCTCCGGCGATCTCGCGGCGAGACCACCGGCAGCATATGGAGCAATCGCGGCAAACGTGCCCGGATGAGACTTCCTAAGGAGGTAGGTAAACCCTCCGCCGTTTGAATGTCCAAGTGAAAAAATCGCTTTGTCGTTAACCTTCGCTTTCGAATGAACCCATTTCAGCATTGAATCAAAAAACTTGAGGTCTCGATCCTCATAATCCCCTTCCTTGCCTTGCCAGCCATTCTTCTTTCCTTCGGGGTCAGTTAGTTGCCCTACAGTCGGAAGCCCCTGCGGATAAATTGAAATCGCTTCTGGCCAAAGCTTGTTCACTTTAAACTTAGTAACCGAGTACCGAGAATTGCCACCGTGTCCGTGAAACGCGAAAACAACTGGACGAGGCTTTGCATCTTTGGTCTTGGGAAAGTAAACGTAGAATTGGCGTTGGACGCCGTTCACGTCAAGAGTGACACTCTCCGTTTCGGACAATTGGGACAAAACAAGGGTTAGAGCAAGGGAGATCATAGAGAGCGTAACGGGGGCGGCGTTCAGATGTTCAGAATTTAGAGGTCAAATGGGTCTAAAGACTGGAAAGTTAGGTTGACGGCGCTTTTGCAATTTTAGGTTCAACGAACATCCTCCCGATTTACAATGTCTATAGGGAGGGAGGATCAATGTTCAGTAGTCTCGAATGAGAAAGAATGGGTATTTGGCCCCGCCAATTGAGCTCTGTCCCGGTTGCTGGTTTTCACAGTCGGATTGGCGAAGCATGACGTCTCTTCGGTGGTTCGATGAATTGAAAGTCAAAAGTTGAGTCCCAACCGACTTGTAGAGAGACAGCGCAATTTGGTTCAACGAACAGCCTCCCAAAATATAGTTCCTAAGGGAGGATGACGTTGGGACGGAGCCTCAATTCAAGTCAAAGTACTCGTCAGTCGTCATATCGCCATCCTTATCGATGTCGCCAAGACTGTTCCGAACGAAGTCCGTCGAATTATAGCCATAACCAAACGCTCCGCTGCGGTAGCTCGGAGTATTCGCCTTTGCGTGACCATCAACCCAAAATATCGTCCCCTTGCCCGCGTGCCGGGCGTGAAACGATGGAAAATCGCTGGAAGGTGGCTCCATATAAGTATTCCCTTCAAGGGTCGGTATTGCAGCCGACCAGTTATTAATCCGTGCCGAAGATCCGAATGCTACCGTTCCTGCAACGTCACCTATCTGAGTAAAGTTCACCGGGACTGCCACCTCAACGTAGGTCGGTGGCGCGTAAGTCGACGGGCTCAAATAGTGATAATTATAACCGTAGCCGGTCAAGCCGATGACCGACCGCAAGCCCTTCGGAAAACTCGGGTCTTGCTGAATTCCCTTTCCTTTGCTGTACGGGTAGAGTAATCCCTCTTCTTCCCTGAGAGTCGTTCCGTCAAACGATCCCCACCAATAGGTCACTTTTGCGCCCGGACCCAGGACACGAATTCGCATTAGGACATCGTCATAGTCCCCCGAGTACATTGTCCATGCAAGACCAATCTGCTTGAGGTTCGAGATTGATTGGGTATTTTTTGCTGCTTCTTTCGCCTGGGCGAAAACGGGAAACAAGATCGCCGCCAGAATGGCAATGATCGCAATAACGACGAGGAGTTCGATGAGCGTAAAAGCTCGGTTTATGTGTCTATTCATGTTATGCCTCGTGCAACAAGCCAAAGACATAACATGCCTCTGGCCGGAAGCAAAGGCCATCGATTAAGAGCGGAAAGAAGTGAACGAGCCCGAAAAAGGCTCAAACACATCAGCCAAATGCTCGTTGGCGACAGCGTTTTTCCTTTAGAGCGGGCATTCGGGCTAAGATTGTGATCTTTACCGTTGCGGCACAGCGCCGGATTTACACCGGACTTTCCCCATTATTTCAGTCCCACCACGACGGCAAGACCACTAAAGTACTGAAAATATTACTACATCGGCGAATTTTTCGTTGTTAAATGTTGCATGTTTTGGCACGTTTATTGATAGAATGGGATTTATCATATATGAAAAATATATGAGGAAATTATTCTAATGAGAAATCGTGCATTTACTCTTATTGAATTGCTAGTTGTTATAGCAATCATCGCCATTTTGGCTGCCATCCTTTTCCCTGTTTTCGCACAGGCCAAAGTTGCAGCTAAGAAAACCTCCAACCTCAGCAACATGAAGCAAGACATCACGTCAAGCATCATTTACAGCTCCGATGTTGATGATGTTTGTGCTCCACTTCAATCGAGTCCAAACGGATACAACGACGTTTTCGCAGCTCAACCAGAGCTTTTGGTTCAAAACCGAGGTCAGCTAATCCAACCTTACATGAAGAACTATCAATTGCTTCGAAATCCTTTGGATCCTCATGCAACTGAATCAGAACTCAGCGCAGGCGCAACAACATTGCTCGGCAAGCAGTTCAACCAAACTCAGCGAACCAACCATGGTTATAACTACTTCTACATGTCACCGTTCGATGCAAACGTAGCTTTCAAGGGCGTTAGCATGACGGCAATTGGACGAGTTGCACAGTCAATCATGTGTGTTGACTCAGTTTGGGATATGGCTGGAAACAGAAACCCAGTCGGCGGCGGTAACTGGTTCGTCCAAGCACCTAGCTATGCGAACTCAACAACTGTTTACTGGTTCGGTCCTTGGGCATTCAACAACCCAGCTGACTGGTTCCAATATGGCGGTGCATTTGACTTCGCTAAGGGTACTGTCCAATGCAGCTTTGCTGATGGCCATGCCAAGACGATTCCAACCCCTAACCTGTGGGCTGGTGCAAACCCGTTGACCTCATCAGTATTTGACTTTGATAAGTACCTGTGGGGCGGACATCAGAACTAGTCTCCTTTTGGCGATATTTGTTCTGGCCGGCTCAGTCGTAGTAGGTTGCGGATCCAGTGAAGGAGACGAAAACTACTCGAAAGAGATCAAGATGACTGCTGAAGACAAAGTTAAGGAAGCGGACAACATGAGAAACAGTCCACCTCCTGGAACAATAGATCCAGCAACTGGACAGCCAACAGGCGCTTCTCCAGATGCTCTAAAGGTTCCTGGCAAGAGTAGTCACTGACAATCAAAAAGGAAGACCTCGAGTTATACTCGGGGTCTTTTTTTGTCAACCAATTTTGGATATTTCTCTTTCTCTCCGTCGTCTAAATGTGGCTATGATTCATCACACGTTTAAGCACTTCTCAACCAGAACTTCTTGCCAGGAAGTGCCCCGTAATCTCGATTTCCGGTAACGTAATGGAATGCGAGGACGATTACCTCTTCTAGCTCTTCTTTCGGCATTTGCCAGTCTCTCATTCGCCGACCAAATCATTGGAGCTCGTTGGCTTGCGCTCAGCCCCGACGGCACAAAGATCGCGTTCAGCTATCAAGGCGACATTTGGGTCGCACCTGCCGGCGGCGGAAAAGCCATTCCACTTACGGATAATGTCGAAATGGACGACCGTCCAGTCTGGAGTCCCGACGGAACTAAAATCGCATTTGCCAGTGATCGTCATGGGAACAACGACGTCTTTGTCGTAGATGCCGACGGCGGTCGCCCAAAGCGAATTACCTACAATACCGGCTCCGACATCCCAAGTTCTTGGTCGCCCGACGGCAAGTCTGTCCTACTTCAACGAAGACTCGACGATGCATACAGGGGAATCTACTCGGTTAACGTTGAAACGGGAGCCCTTCAAGAAAGTTTCCTCGATCAAATTGGAATCTCGGATCCACAGGCTATTTCAAACGATCAAATCCTTTACGGTCGAAACGGCTTCCCTTGGACCCGACCACGATACACCGGTTCTGCCGCCCAACAACTTTGGATTTTTGACAAGAAAACCAACACTCGAAAAGAACTACGAAATACTGGCTTCCAACACCTTTGGCCCCAAGCAACCGCTTCAGGAATTTATGCCGTAACCATGACGGATGCTGTTCCAAGTAGCAGTCCACTAGGTAAGAGTATTGGCAAAGTCACCTTCACCGCCGGCGGAACGCCCAATATCTACAAGATTGAATCCAACGGAACCGCTAAGCGACTGACAAATTATGCGGGGGATGGGACTCGATTCCTAACCGCGTCAAACGATGGATCTACCCTAGCCTTCGAGCGAAATGGCGATGTTTTCGTGATGAAGCCTGGCGGTGAACCACGGCAAATTAGTATCACCGCTAACATCGACGACAAAGTCACCACCGAGGAGCATCTTGTCATCACCGATGGAGTGAACGGCGCAACCCTGAGCCCCGATGGCGGCACGATCGTTTTCGCCTCGCAAAACGAAATCTGGTCAGTGCCAACCAAGAAAGGCGAAGGACCAAACAAAGATGACGCTACCCGCTTGACCGATTGGGCCGGCTTGGATAGCGACCCAATATACGCACCGGACGGAAAGTCGGTGTTCTTCATCAGTGACCGAGACGGCTCCGAGCGGTTGTACCAAATGGACATACTTACGAAGCAAATTTCGGTGATCTCGACCGAGGATGCTCAAGTCGACAACCTGCAAGTCAGCCCCGATCGCAAGTCAATCTTCTTCCAACAATACGGAGCAAAGGGAGGAATTTACAAGGTTTCTGCGACCGGCGGTGCCCCAGCATTGGTAGTAGCAAGACCCGGACGTTCAAACCTTCAATTCAGCATCTCACCCGACGGTCGATACATTGCATTCGTCGAAACCCTAAACGGCAGCGGTCTCTACTACTGGCAATCCGGAAACAATGTTTTCATTGTTGACACCACCACCGGAAAGAAAGCGAACGTGACCCAAACCAACCAAACTCACTCGAGCCCGGTTTGGACCCCAGACGGAAAGTATCTTTATTTCACCCGGGGAACTAGTCTGCTCGCTTTGCCCCTTCAAGAAGAAGCAATGAGGTCAGCCGAGTTGACCATGAAATTCGAGAAACCAAAGGAAGTCGTAAAGGTGGAGATCAACTTTGAAGACATCGAAACGCGGGAACGATCGATTGCCACTGGCACTTTTGGCAATATCACCTTCGACAAGGAAGACGGTTCCTTCTATTACATCGGGGCCGACGGCATCTATAAATCTGACTACAGTGGAGAAAACCCAAGAAGGGTAACCGGCTCTGGGGGGTTCGAAATCAGCGAAGATGGAAAGACAATGCTCAGCATCCAAGCCGGAAAGCTGTTCACTTCTAATCTGAAGGCTCCCGGATTTCCTTCAACTGCCGTTGCCTTCCGTGGTGAATTCACCAGGGACCTCACCGAAACTCGGAGAGCTGCATTCCGCCAGTTCTGGCGAGGATTCAATAACGGGTTTTACGATCCAAACTTCCACGGACGAGACTGGGTAGCTTTAGGCAAAAAGTATTCGCGCCTTTTACCTTCGGTCGGACATCGAAGCGAAATGGCAACCGTTCTTGGCATGATGGTCGGCGAACTAGAATCGTCCCACTCCGAAGTTGGATCTGGCGGCGGTGGCAACAAGAGCCAATCCTCCGCTCATCTCGGCTTTAGCTGGGATTACAGCTTTGCTGGTCCAGGAATCAAGATTAAAGACGTGCCCAAGCGGTCGCCGGGTAGCTTTGCCAAGACAAAACTCAGCCCTGGCGAAATTGTCATCAAAGTAAACGGCAAGGAAGTCTCAACAAATGAATCCGTTTTCCGAGATGTCCTCAATGATCAAGTCGGAAGAGACTTGAACATGACCGTTCAGGGTCCGGACGGCAAGACCCGTGAAGTCAAATATCGAGCGATCTCCCAAGGTGAATATTCCGGTATCGTTGCCCAAAATCGTTTAGAGTCGAATCGAAAATATGTTGAATCGAAATCAAACAACTCGGTGACTTATCTTCACATTTCCGGCATGAATGGCCCCGCGCTCGAGAGGTTCCAACAACAGCTTTGGCAGTACTCGCCCGGCAAGAAAGGCGTCATCATCGACGTCCGTGGAAACGGAGGCGGTAACACCGCCGACCAGATAATCGATATCCTCGAGCGGCGACAAAACATGAACTACGTCCCTCGTGATGAAGAGCTTATAAAGGGTCCGGGCGCCACTCTCGAAGTCCCAATCATTGTGATGATGGATCAAACGAGCTTCTCGAATGCCGAAATGTTCCCCGAAGCCATGCGCACCAGAAAATTGGCTCGACTCGTTGGAGTCCGAACCCCCGGATATGTCATCTATACCAATGGATTCCCGTTGGTTGATGGAACAAGCGCTCGAATGCCTGGCTCTGGCGTATGGCGAGTGGATGGAACGAGTATGGAGAACATCGGCGTCAAGCCTGATTTCGAAGTCTTGATCACGGCAGAGCAATTCTTCTCTGGTCAGGATCCACAACTCGACAAGGCCATCCAACTCCTAGCCAAAGGTTAATGTGGGAGGAAAATTTGAATGGCGCTGTTTCATGTTGTTACCATAAAAACACTTGTGATGATGTCGATGACATACAGTTTCCCACCAACTAGCGCCGAAGGTGCGACAATACGCTTAGCCTAGGTCGTAGCTTTTGTTTTCACTTACAACGCAATGAAAACAAGAGCGAAGGCCTAGGGTGAGATCAAATAAAGTCCCTTCCTCGGTCGCTCAACAACATCAACCAACACCAACCAGACCACGCGAGCGACCCAGCCAACGGCGATCAAGCGCACCTTTGCAATCCAGCAGAATCTCGATCCGACTTTCCCGAGGCTTAAACCCTATCGCTTCCAAATGTAAGAAGGCGCTTTTGCTTTCTTTCTTCAAATATTGGTGCGACGAATTCCTTACATTCCAACCCAATGTCTGATACGATTCCACTATAGCCATGATCTTGTTCGCCGTTGCCCTCCTCCTCCAGAAATCAACACTGAAAGACGTCCACATCGTTGCGACCCCAATGGAAAAGGCGGTGGCGCAACTGTCCACCATCTACAACTCCCCGATGGACATCTCAACCTTGCTCAACAGCAAGGTCATCCTCATTGAAGCCACCCAAGTTTCAGAAACCGAGATCAGAGACCAAGTCGCCAAGACTGTCAACGCAACGTGGCAGCTAAAAGAGGGTGTTTGGCACCTCACCAAAACGGCTAAGCAACAGGATGAAGATGTGGTCAAAAAGGTTGTCATGCGTTCTCGATTCCTCAAAAAGACCTTTCAAGTTCGCAAAAAGTCCCTCGATGAAAAACCTGAACTAACAACAACTGCAGCCCAGCAGATGTTTCATCGAATGAAAAACGAAGCTGACCAGGACGCGAAGAATGGAAATCGGATGCGAAAGCCTGGACCATCGGTGGCAGGCTACGGAATTCCCAATCAACGATTCCTCTCCCGTTTTCTCCTTACGTTTGGCCTAGACCGAATCGCTGCAATTCCAAACGGGCATCGACAGGTTTTTGCCTTACACCCCAACGCAATGCAGTCCGAAATGGGAGTCGATATCTCCGACATCATCACCAAGTATCGAGCCGAACAAGACTTATGGCGCAAAAGTGTTCAACCGATTCTCGAGGACAAAGAGGGTCTAGGTAAGGGATCTGAACAAGAACGGATGGCAGCGTACGAGAGTTTAGGAGACGAGTTGAACAAGTCGTTTGGCGGCTTGCCATTAGAGTTAAGGGACATCCTCTTTACCGTCTATTGCTCCGAAGACGGAGCTTATGACCTGAAGATTATCGGGCTACCAAAAGGGAAGTCTGACCACATCTCCTACGATGTCAGCGGAACTTCGTTTGAAGGAGCCTTCGCCGACCTCGACTCTTCTGACTTCGTCGAAAAGCCGATCGAAGGATTTCGGCTAAGCGATGAAGCCGAAGACTTCAAGAACTTTTATTCCAGCGAGTTCTCAAAGATTCCAGACCCCAGAAAAGCGTCGTTCATGGCAAAGGTGTCTGATCCGGTTAAGAAAGACCCGCTCGCATACGCATATAGCGAATCGCAAGCTTTTATCGCGCAACATACAAAACACAACGTGGTGGCGATGGTTGGCGACGAGCAAATGAACCAATTCGAACCGGCAATGATCAGCTTTTTGTTCAGTCCTCGGTTCAAAGACATTTTGCAAGACTTTGCATCTGTCGATGAAAAGTGGATTCGAATGTTCGAGTTTCCGTTCTCTCAACCCAATTACCCCAGGTCAGATTTAAAGCGGTTAATATCAAATGTCAAAGCCAATAAACGGGTGGGGCTCTATGACCGTGCCGCGATTGCTGCCACTCAAAACCGAACCAGGTCCAGTTCCCAAATCGAAAGCCTCCTTGAAAGATTTGCCCCATCAGATCAAAGAGGCAACTATGATCTGGATGCCTTGAAGATCATTGGATTGCTTTCGGAGTCTGAACGAAATGCTGCCTTTGGTGAGACCGGAATTCGCTACGCCCAACTCAACCAAGCCCTTCAACGTCACTTGTTCGAATGTTGCTATTTTAATTCGTACAACAAGCTTACTTTCATTGACGTAGGCCACCAGCCGTTGTCCGAGAATGAGGCAGGACCGACCTTTCTTGCCCCATTTGGGATTACACCCGATGCAAGGTTCAAAGTTGTGGTTTCAAAACGGGGCCTGATTCAGGCATCCACTAGTCTTAATCAAGATCTACTTTCTTTGTCTGCCCGAGGATGGGGTGCCTTAAAGTACCAGTCAGAGCATCCTGAAGAATTTGAGGATTCTAACCTTAAAATTGATTCGAAAGCATCATTTAGACGAATTCTGGAGACGACGTATTTATTCGAATTGCGTTTGTCAACGAAGATTGTTTGGACGACCGCTTTAAAAGACATTGGTCTGTCTGACGGAGCATCATTCACGATCAATAACTTCCCGGAAGACCTCAAAAGGGATTTTCAACTGGGGTACGAGAATACAAAAAGCAGAGCCAAAGAGCGAAGAGAGGCCCAGAAAAGTAAAAGCGGTGGCGGTGGGATTGCCCGGCAAAACCGAACCTAAAATTGGTACCCTAATAAGCAAGCATGCCAAGTAACTACTACCTCCAAATCGAAAACACTCCGTCAACGTTGATCCGGATGGTTGATTCAATTCGACCTGAGTTGTACGATACGAGCTTGGAAGGCGGTCGGTTTACCCTGAAAGAAGTCATCGCCCACCTTGCTGACTTAGAGCAAACCTGGCTTGATCGCATCACAACGGCTATCGAGTTTCCTGGAAAGGCAGTTGAACCCTTCAACGAAGCTGCCCGCGCTATTGAACACAAGTACGCCGAAAAAGATATCCATCACGAACTCGACGTTTTTGACAATCGAAGACGAGACACTGTGGACTACCTTTTGAGACTTGCTGAAGACGATTGGTCAAACACGATCACTCACCCAGAAAAAGGTGAAATGACCGTGCTCGAAATTGTCCAATACATTACTGGACACGACCTTTACCATGTCCATCAAGTAAGCCAGTATTTGAAATAGATAAGTGCATAGCGCATAGTGCGAAGTGCGAAAGTCGCGATCCAATCCCAAAACCCTGAAAGTTAGCAAAGTTCAATGGGAATCAAGGATTTTGTTGCACGCGGAAAGGGTCTTGAAGTGGTGGTCAGGATCTACGCTTACACTCGGCTATTGCCATCCGATGAAAAGTATGTACTAGTTCCACAATTGAGACGAGCAGCTCTTTCGATTCCACTAAATCTATCTGAGGGCTATGGTCGATTCTCATGACCTGACTTTTTGAGGTTTATTGACATAGCTATTGGATCAGCCAGGGAAGTCGAAATGGTGCTTGAAATTTGCCAATGACTTGACTACCCTGATCCTAAAGGGGAAATTGCAATGACCGAAGAAGTTATCCGGATTTTGCTCGCACTCAAAAAATCACTTCGAAAGGATTAAGCACTTCGCACTTCGCACTTCGCACTTCGCACTAGTCACTCCGCACTCTGCACTCCGAGTAAACTCCCTTCGTGAAAGCCGCTTTCGGACTCTTGTTCGCCCTTGCACCTGCTCTTATCCTTGCCGAGGAAATTCCTTTTCTCAAAGGCAAAGCAACAACCGTCCGTGGCAATTCTCGTACTCCAGTTAGAATTGACCCCGTCGAAGCGTCCGTCCTCGATGGCACATTCGATGCCTCAAAGTGGGATGATGTTTCAACGACTGCCGACAAGCCCTTTGGAGGTCGTCAATTCAACTCAGGATATGCTTATTTCGAGGTCAATTCCGACCAATCCAAGCCGATGTTCCTCGAAGCTCGTGGACATTCGATGGTTTATGTCAACAACGAGCCTCGCGGCGGTGATGTCTATTCATTCGGCTACGTTTCTCTTCCTATTCAGCTCAAAAGGGGCAAGAACACTTTCCTCTTTTCCGTAGCCCGCGGCTCATTAGCTGGCAAGCTTGTCGATGTAAGCAAGCCAATATCGTTCAATGCCGGAGACCAAACCACCCCCGACATCATCAAAGGCGAGAAAGAGAAACTTTGGGTCGCATTTATTGTCAGAAATGCCAATGAAGCCGATGCCGACAACTTAACGATTGAAGCCGGCGGCACCACAACTAAAGTTGGACGAGTAATGGGAATGTCCGTTCGCAAGGTCGGGTTTGAAGTTAAGCCAAACGCCGACGGAAAGTACACCGTCAACCTGAAGCGAGCGGGAAAGACCGTTTATACATTACCTTTGACCCTTCGAGTTCGGGACAAGCAAACTAGCCACAAGCGCACTTTTGTCAGCCAAATCGACGGCAGCGTTCAGTACTACGCCGTCCAACCGAGCCTAAAAGATGCGCCCGGTCAAGCGTTGTTCCTCTCGCTTCATGGCGCAAGCGTCGAAGGTCTCGGACAAGCCGAATCTTACAGCCAGAAGTCTTGGGGATACATAGTCAGCCCAACAAACCGTCGCCCCTACGGTTTTAATTGGGAAGACATTGGTCGCCTCGACGCTCTCGAGGTGTTAGAACTAGCAAAGAAACGATATCAAACTGATCCGAGTCAAACTTACCTAACCGGACACTCAATGGGTGGCCACGGAACCTACCATTTAGGTGTTCTTTACCCGGACAAATTCGCCGCAATCGCACCATGCTCTGGCTGGATTTCCTACTTCTCATACGCCAATGGTGCGACATACCCCGACACCCCCGTGGGCAATGCCCTAAAGCGGGCAATGGGAGCCAGCGACACTCTGTCGATGAAAGGTAACTTCCTCAACAAACCGATGTTCCTCATGCACGGCGAGGCAGACGACAACGTTCCAGTCACCGAGGCTCGCAACATGAGAAAGGAGCTTCCGGATCACAAGATGCTGTACTGGCATGAAGAAAAAGGCGCGGGACACTGGTACGACACCGACGACGAGCCAGGAGCAGGATGCCAAGACTTCGCTCCAATCTTTGACATGTTCGCGCGAGCAAGAATCCCAAAGGTCAACGAAGTCCGCGACATCGACTTCAAAACACCAAACCTTGCGATTTCCAACAAAGCCTATTGGTTCAAGATTAATGCCCAAGAAGAAGCGGGTTCACTGTCTTCGGTCAAGGCGACGGTGTTTCCTGGATTGCGAAAGTTTGTCGTGACTACCACGAATATTGCTTCGTTCAGCTTAGACTTATCGCCTCTCAACGGTACTGGCAAAGTGACCGTTGAAGTAAACGGAAAAGCTGCTTCCGTCACAGAAATAGGCAATGGTTGGGCTCAAGTTGATCTTAGCTCAATTAATGATCGAATGGAGAATCAGAGCTTGGTCACCGGATTCAAGTCAGTATTCAATAATCGCGTTACGCTGGTCCTGCCTACTGGTGGATCATCGGCAGTTCGTGAATGGGCGCGCAAAAAGGCACGCTACGATTCCGAGCAGCTTTGGTATATCGGGAACGGCTCGGTCGATATTATTACTGATGCGGAATACACAAAGAATGAAAGAGCCTACAAAAGTAGGAATCTGATTCTTTATGGAGACTTTCCATCAAACCAGCTTTCTTCAATGTTTCATTCAGGCTACGGAATTACCGATCCAGTTAACCAAATAAGTTTTGCGGCGAGCGTTTTTGACGGGCGTGTAGTCGGTCTGATCAGTGCAACCGACGACAAACTATATCCCTACGCCGACCGAGTTCCACTGTTTACTGCCGGGGCAGCGCTTCCAGACATTTTGAAACTGAGTCCCAATTATCTGAAGGACGGCCTAGCAGGGGTTACGATGGCTAGATTCCAGGGCGACAAATAGTGAGTGTCAAAGTCTATCAAGCCCATCATTTCCCGGGAATTAGGCGCCTTGACGGCAAACTAACCAAGTCGCCGTGGACCGAGTGCGCATGGTCGGATGACTTCGTCGACATCGAAGGCGACATCCGACCAAAGCCTCGCTTCCGAACTCGGATGAAGATGTTTTGGGCATTTGAAGGCAAGCCAACCGATGGACTCTATATCGCCGCCGAAATGGAAGAACCGGAAATCTGGGCAACCCTAAAAGAACGCGACTCCGTCATCTTCCACGACAACGACTTCGAGGTCTTCCTCGATCCCGACAACGACGCACTTGCCTACGCAGAACTCGAGATCAATGCCCTCAATACAGTTTGGGATCTACTCTTGGTAAGACCTTATCGAGATGGTGGACGAGGCGTCGACGGCTGGGACATCAAGGGTTTAAGAACCGCAGTCCATATCGATGGACACCTCAACAATCCAAACAAGCCATCCAAAGGTTGGAGCGTAGAAATTCACATTCCTTGGCACCCAATTGAAGAGATTTCTCGCAAGGATGTCCCACCCAAGCCCGGCGACCAATGGAAAATCAACTTCTCTCGCGTCGAGTGGCATGTGGATGTGCTTGATGGAAAGTTCGTAAAACGTCCGGGGCTAAAAGAAGACAACTGGGTGTGGTCTCCACAAGGAGTTGTCGATATGCATCAGCCGGAGCAATGGGGATTGGTCGAATTCGTAAAGTCCTAACGTGGAGTGGAGGAACGAAGTTCCTAGGGATTTATTCGCGCTTTGTCCTGCGAAGTTTATTTCGCTGCAGAAAATTCTCGGCAACGTCTAGCGTCCAAAATGTCTGAAACCATCGATACCCCCTATCTGATGAGACTCACAGGGTAGACCTGCATGCAACAAACTGCACTTTTCCCATCTTTCACTAAGTTTAACTTCAAAACCGAACTAATTGGCTTTGCATTGTCTTCCTTCAACCAAGGTGACCGACCACGGAGTGGTCCCAGAAAGTAGCCGGGCGGTCGCAGTGGAATTGAGCCTCAGCGAAATTGACACGGAGACCCCCGGTAAGACCCCGCTTGTCTTAAGTCCGAGGAGCGAAGCGACCCGGTTGTTACAACCGTCTCCCCTTCTAAAGGTGGCTATTTTGACCGAGCCTTCTCCAACCTAAGTACCTTCTGAACCGGTAAAATCCAGAAGCCCTATGTCCGAAACCATCGATACCCTCCTCACCGAAGATCGCGTCTTCCCACCGTCGGCGGAGTTCACCGCCCAAGCAAACGCAAACGATGTTGGTATCTATGAGCGGGCATTTCACGATCCGACCGGATTTTGGGAAGAGTGGGCGAACAAGCTCGACTGGTTCGAAAAATGGCACACCACGGTTGAATTCACTGCCCCAAACGCCAAATGGTTTCTCGGCGGCAAGCTCAATGCTTGCTATAACTGCGTTGACCGACACGCCGTTGGTGACCGAGCCAACAAACCCGCAATTATCTTCGAAGGCGAACCTGGCGACACCCGAACCATCACTTTCGCCGAAGTGAAGGATGAAGTCAGTCGGATTGCTAATGCGCTCAAATCACTAGGAGTTGGAAAAGGGGATAAGGTCTGCATCTACATGCCGATGGTTCCCGAGCTTCCGATGACGATGCTGGCTTGCGCGAGAATTGGAGCACCACATACGGTTGTCTTCGGCGGCTTCAGTGCCGATTCGCTTCAAGAAAGGGCGAACGACGCCTCGGCAAAAGTGATAGTCACTGCCGATGGCGGATGGCGACGAGGTGGAGTTGTTCAACTCAAGAAGATCACCGATGAGGCGATGGAACTCGGGTGCCGTACTGTCGAAAAGGTCTTAGTTTTGGAACGAACTGGCGAGAAAACCGGATCGGTGAATATGGTCGCAGGAAGAGACATCGCTTGGAAAGATTTAGTGCCCCACCAGTCAACTGATTGTCCTTGCGAGCCAATGGATGCTGAAGATCTGCTTTACATTTTGTACACAAGTGGCTCAACCGGCAAGCCCAAAGGTATCACCCACACGACCGGGGGATACATGGTTGGCGTCTCTGCCACATCCAAACTCGTCTTCGATCATAAAGAAGATGACATCCATTTCTGCACCGCCGACTGCGGCTGGGTCACTGGACATAGC
The DNA here is from genome assembly GCA_043770615.1 of Armatimonadota bacterium. Lineage (GTDB taxonomy): Bacteria > Armatimonadota > Fimbriimonadia > Fimbriimonadales > Fimbriimonadaceae > Fimbriimonas. Next base: position 19,688 of record JAYVHY010000124.1, read on the forward strand.
TACATCACGTACGGACCACTGTGTAACGGAACGACTGTCCTCATCTACGAAGGCGCACCAGACACTCCTGATAAGGACCGATTTTGGCGCATCATCGAAAAGCACCAAGCGACCATTTTGTACACGGCACCAACCGCGATTAGAACCTTCATGAAATGGGGAGACGAGTACCCAAATCGTTGCGATCTTTCAAGTTTACGCCTGCTAGGATCAGTTGGAGAGCCAATTAACCCCGAAGCATGGATGTGGTACCACTCCATCATCGGTAAGGGAAAACTTCCCGTAGTTGACACGTGGTGGCAAACCGAGACCGGAGCGATCATGATCACGGCCCTGCCCGGAATCACCACGACCAAGCCTGGTTCCGCAACCCACCCCTTCCCCGGAATCCGAGTCAAAGTCCTCGATGAAGATGGCAATGGCGTCGATGTCGCGGGTCCTCACGCAGTCAACACACCCAAGGGCGGATTCTTGGTCCTCGACTATCCGTGGCCATCCATGACTCGCGGAATCTACAACGATCCAGAACGGTATCAAAAGACATATTGGAGCAAGTTTCCGAACACTTACTTCGCCGGAGACGGCATCAAGCTAGACGACGATGGCTACCTTTGGCTGTTGGGTCGAGTTGACGACATCATGCTCGTTGCCGGGCACAACATCTCGACGATGGAGGTCGAGTCAGCCTTGGTCGATCACCCCGCTGTTGCCGAAGCAGCCGTCATTGGCAAGACTCACGACGTGAAGGGCCAAGCAATTGCGGCATTCGTTATCTTGCGCTCTGGTTACGAAGGCTCGGACGCGTTCATCAAAGAACTCAAGGCTCATGTTGCGCATAAAATTGGAGCCATCGCTCGACCGGATGATCTGTTCATCTGCGCCGAACTTCCTAAAACTCGAAGCGGCAAGATCATGCGACGCTTGTTGCGTGACGTCGCCGAAGGGCGCGCCCTTGGTGATACGACGACCCTGGCTGATCCGTCGGTCGTCAGTTCCCTGAAGGACAAATACGAAAGTAGCGAGGGCTAGGGTCCGTTGTGGAGACGCTGCCTCAGTAGCTCACGAGCCAAGGTCATCGATCAGGACACATAAGCACAATCACAAAGGATTCAGCTACTGAGGCAGCGCGGATATTACGTCGCCAAAGGGAGAGCATTAGGTGATACCACGACTTTGGCTGATCCAACTGTGGTAAGTGATCTGAAGGACAAGTACGAGAGTAGCGAAGGCTAACCTATAAGCCAAGGACCTTGATGGTCTCTTGGCGCATAGCTTCCGCCTTATCGAGTGCTCTGGCTCCCTCTGCCCAGGATGGTCCAAGTTCTATTTCTTCCTCGTCTTTGAACTTATAGGTTCCTAACTTCGACTTCAAACCCTTATATCGATCTTCGAGTTCTTTACCCGACTGGCAAGACTTTAACTCTGGGAACGCAAGTGCCCAGGATTTGGTTGATGCGATCAAAAAATCGAGTGAGTCCTTACCACCTTCGAGTTTCCAGGAGCCTAGTTCGACGAAAGGCTGCTTTCGAGCCGCCTCACTCGACAATGCAAAAGTCGATAGTGTGCGAAAAAACTCTTGCTTTAGGACTTGTTCAATGGTTGGCTTCTTGAGTGTGGACAAGAGATCGGCGGCAAACGATTTGGCAATGAGCGGATAGTCTTTCGCCATTTTCTGCAATGCTGCATAGTATTTTTGCTCAGAGGCCTGCTCGCCCAAAAGACCAACTACTGTGTCGTCCGCTCGGACAATTTGAATCAATCTGCGAACGATTTCTAGCTTCCGGATGACTTCCTTGGCATCACCTTTCTTTGCCGATGTAGTCGCTTCATCGAGTTCCATGGTGACAAATGCCTTGACGCTTGCGGATCTGGGAAAGGAATCCACAGGAGTCGAACCCAATTTGTATTGCCTCGGCGCAGTTGTCGCTCCGATCTGTTCAATTATCGAAAGTGTTTCCTTAGTACGAGACGTGATTTGGGCAGGCGTTGGTTCTGGGTAAGGTTTCTCAGGTCTCCCGTTCTTTTTGCGCTTCAGGTTTTCAAAATCAATGTCGACTACTTGACCAAAGGAAGGCTCGTACTTTCGCATGGTCAAGCTAGCCTTGTCAATCAGCTTTTCCAGGGCAATCGTTTCCTTGCTTGGTGCAAGAAGGTTTAAGTCCGAAGGAGATATCGGCAGCCCTACTTTCTTTGCATCATTCAACGCCTTGAGCAAGTCAGCTTTGGCATCAAACGCCAAAACCGATGACCCTAAGAAAGCGAGAATTACAACAGCATAGGTCCTCATGTCAATAAGGACGCCATATTGCCTACTCAGGTTTCGGATTTACTTAGTCTTGCACCAATTCAGGCCGTATCCCCACATCCAATTGCCCGGAATCATGCGGTCATCGGAATCTGCCAACGGGTTCAGCGTCGTATATGACGACACCCACTGGGTCAATTCTCCCGCCCGAGCATTGTCCATGAACTTACCGGCATGGTGCCACCCAAGCATGACCACTTCAAATTTGGTGAACTTGTTTGCGACAAGGTCATACTGAATCTTGCCTAGCAAGGACCCATCGTATGAGCCAATGTTCCACTTCGTATCGGCTTTCATTGAATAGCTAGCCTTCAAGCTGAGATCAACCAAGTTCCCGTTAACTCCCGTCACTTCGCTCACCATCGAACTGGACTTTATGTGGCTTTGATCCCAAGCGTTACTTGCCTGCTGCATATGGTTGTGGAGTACCCACCGCTCTAACGGAACGCCGGCGATCTGGGTCTTATTGCCAACTTTAAGATTCTGCGGGAAGAACTGTTGCCATTCGCTTGGCTTAAACCAAAGGCGGTCAACCCCCATAAATTTGGGATGACGTTCATCAAAAGTTGTCATTCCCGGATAGGCGTAGCCCCTTTTCGTAACTCGCAGATCGATCGTCCCGTTTGGCTTGTAAAACTGATCTTTCTTAAAGGCAATTCGATCCTTCACGGGATCAGGGACTTGGCTAAACAGCCTCTCAGTCTTCGGCATCTGATAGTAGCGTTGGGTCGCCTGCTGGATGTTAACCAGGATTTGCTTTGCATCAGGGTCGGGCCAACCCGCGTTCACTCGCGAGATCAGCTTTCCACTCGGCGTCGCCACATAGATGCCTTGACATATCCCTTCTTTGGTGACGCTGAACATCTTGTCAATGATGCGCGCTTCAAGAATTTGCTTGTCTGGTTGCTCTTTGTATTGAACATCATCACCCGCAACCGCCACGAGGTTCTTGGCTACATAACTAACGACTTCAGGATTATCCCAGACAAACTGTCTGGTCTTGGCGCCATTTTGTCAGCAATGACCACGAGGATCGCCAAAGTACATCCACATGAGTACCGGTTTGTCCTGCTTATGCCCTTCGATTAATCCGTCAAGAACTTGGGGATGCCAGTTCAGGGCTTGAAACGCCAAATCGTTCGCGCTGGGCGATGCGTACGCCTTAACCTGATCGAACGAATCCAAGTTCAAAGCTTTCGGCGGCGAAGCAAATGCCTGACCCATCAACAGTGCGCAAACCAACATAGATGTATTATCGCCCTTATAAACCAATTTCACAAGAGCGAATGTCAATTTTCGTGTTAGAGTGTGGCATCAGCGAGCGGGTACAAATCTGAAGAGTCAATGTCCCTCGCACCATGTACCACTCTAACCACATAGACTCCGACACTTGTAACAGTATAGAGAATCATGTAGCTACCCTCGGCTATGCTACGAACTTCATATCCAAAGTCATCAAACTCGGGCCTACGGCGTCCCATTTCTGGAAAATCTCCAATCAGGTCACATGTACTAGTTATGGAGTCAATGACTTCATCCGAAATGGAGGTGTCACTTTGCTTTGCGATGTAGACAAAGATTTCATCAATGTCAAATTGAGCTGTCTTGCTATAAAAATTATTCAAACCTTCTCCTTGGAGAACGGCATCTAACCTTGAATCTTAAGTCTCTCTCGTCCGCGCTTCTTGAAGTCTTCGGCGGATAACACATCCACTTCACCACTTAAAACTTGCTGCAAACCGATCCTAACGTCATTCCTTAAGGATAGAAGCCGTGCTTCCTTTTCTTGCTCTTTTTCATGTAACAACCTGAGCCCCGCCCGGACAACTTCACTTTGGTTACCGTACAAGCCTTTGTTCAAAAGGTCATGTACGAGTCCTTCAAGTTCCGAAGTTAAGGAGACGTTCATTGTATGTTTGCTCATGTTTCTGTCGCTTTTTGCCTAGTTGTTTTTTTTTGCTTTTTAGGTTTGTTTGATTTTGTTAGGTTTTGGTTTTAGCTTGTTTTTTTGCTTTTTAGGTTTGTTTGATTTTGTTAGGTTTTGGTTTTAGCTTGTTTTTGTTTTGGCTGCGACAGCCGTGGAACGAACAGAGCGTTCCCTCACGTAACCCATTATACTCACACTTTTGGCAAAAAATGACATATATTGCCACCTTTTTAACATTTTTCCCTATGTCGCTGGGACGTAAAGCTTGTAGGTGTATTCCAACAACAGTTTTTCGCCGTTTTTGATTTCTGGCTTCCAAACGATTTTGGATGTTGTATTGACTTGCCTCAATCCCCGAGTGGTCTTGGTGACCACTGGGCTTCCAGTATTGGTAGTCACTTCTCCAGTCAAGTTCTTTGTGATCGTCATTTGAACTTTGTCCTTGCGACCATTGAGTACTTCAAGTTTGCCCTTCACGGTAACCAAATCAAATCGAGGATTGTTGTAGCGATCTTTGATTGCGGCTCGTTCTCGTTCAACTTCTTCCTCGTTCGCATCAACTCGAACATCGAGAGCTTTGTTAATCTTTACATCGCAATCACCGTCCGCCATGCAATAGCTCATCATCGTCTGACCAATCAGCTCGCCTTTATTGAAAATCGTCGCGGCCGCAGTTGTCAGCGGCTTTCCTGACCCGTTCTTGAACTTGATTGTATGCCAAACATCCTGAGCGTCTTGCCCAGTTGGTGGGACTGGCTTATAGTTTCCGTTAGAATCGACTTGGTCATCAATTTCCCAGGTGTAAATGTGCTTGTATTCGGCGTCGAATCGGAACAGGTTCTGATAGAGCCTCGAATTCTTCTTCGAATCAAACTTGGGAAGGTCATAGAAGAAGAGATCTCCAATCTGTTCACCACCAGCTTCTCCACCCGAGTTTCCGCCCCAATTTACGTCTTTGTCCGCCATTGGCGCATAAGCATTTTGAGTCATCATTTCACTTGCCCGGTTTCGTCCACCGCCGCCAAACCCACCAGGACCGCCACCCGTGCTCAACGAACCAAGCCATTGATCACCGTTCATATTTGCCGTGAAGGGATCAAGAATATCTTTGAACTGTAGATTTGGAAAGCCGGTGATTAACCTCGTCGGAATTCCTTTAAGGTCAATCAAATCGTTCAAAACGGTCGCCTTTGATGCCAACGTGAGTTTGTCAGGATTCGAAATATCAACGGCATAACCGGGAGCCCAGGTAATGCCACGCTCGAGCGACATCATGATGATCTCCTTTGCCTTCTTATCAGCCCTAATGCGATAGAATTTGCTTTCCGTCTTGGTTTCGACACTCGTTGTCCACTTGAAAGCAGCATCAGAAGTTTTCACTGAACGGATTGTTCCCTTCGGGATTGCGATTGCGCCACTTGCAGTTTCTAGGACCAACAACTCGCCATCGGCCGACTTTATTTTTCCCTCAAGGGCAGTTGATGAGTATCCTTCAACCGAAACAGTTCGCCCTATATTTTTGGAAACGACTTGATCGAAGGTGCCCAAAGGAATTTCCTTCGTCGTCGTCGAGACTTCCTCAGCGGTCGTGATGTTTTGAATCTCCCCTTCGGGTGTCCAAAACCAAAGGGTTCCGAGCGATGCTCACGGAACTTCGACGATGTTGGCTTCTCCGTCCTTGATCGCGATTTTCCGAGTGATAAACGCAAACCCATTCTTGAACATCGAGACCGATACGACCTCGGGAGTGGTCATTTTGGTAGGGGCTTGCAACAGCAATGCCCCGCTGAGAATTGTTGACAGCATGGATATAGGACGTCTATAAGCGCTATTCGTTTTACGCCAACAACAATTGGCCGTGATCATCCACCCAGTCACCTCAGCTATGGTCGCTGAGCGACAGCCCTCCATTCTTTGGAAGGCATCTAGTGGCTCGGCTTGTTCGAGAATCTATCCTTCCCAAAGAAGAAACTGTCGCACGGATGCGTATAGCTCGGAATGGCTGCACCGGGAATACCGATTTTCGCTCCCCGTTCAGGAGTACGGAATGAATCCAAGGCGAAAATCGTTTCCCGATGCTAAAGAA